>JAEHCY010000600.1 GCA_016880695.1 Chromatiaceae bacterium
CCCTGGGCGTACAGGGTGTTGCCCTCCTGCAGTTCGCGTTTGGCGATGACGGCAACCGAGATCGTCTCCGGCAACCTCAGCGCCAAACTCAGGCCTGCGGCACCGCTGCCGATGATCAGGACATCATGCGCGTGGGTCGTCGCCATGGGCTACCTCGCCGAGGGAATAGGGGATGATGCATCAAAGTGCAGTGCACTATAAACTGAGCCGATTGGCGTCGAAGCACAAGTAGCGGCAGGGGCTTAGAGGTGGGTCGGTGCGGCACCCTGAGAATGTCCCCTCGCTGGTGTGGGGGTGGCGTCGCCGCCGTCAACTGCTCCCACCATTGCGGTGCCATGTCCGCATCGGTTTCTCGGTTCTGCCATGGCGTTAATCACTGAACGGATGACGATCGACCAGAGGGCCTATTTGACTTCCCCCCGCGGCCCCGGGTCAAACGGATCGACAATGAACAAGAACTTTTCAGACGGGGCACTGTCAATGCCACTGGAACCGAGGGCAACGGCTCGCCGAAGGACCGGCGAGAATGAGTGAGCGGCGCGTAGACGAGGAGTTGGTTGCCCGAGCCCAGCAGGGCGACAAGAAGGCGTTCGACCTGCTGGTGCTGAAGTACCAGCACCGGGTCGCGGGGCTTATCTCCCGTTACATGCGCGACCCGAGTGAAACCCTGGATGTGGTTCAGGAGGCCTTCATCAAGGCCTATCGAGCCCTTCCCAGCTTTCGTGGCGACAGCGCTTTTTACACATGGCTCTACCGGATCGCGATCAATACCGTCAAGAACTACCTAGTGGCGCAGGGCCGGCGCCCTCCGGGGGAGGACGTGGAGGCGGAGCTGGCAGTGCAGACCGATGCGGGTGGGCGCCTACGGGAGCTCGCTACGCCAGAGAGTCACCTTTTGACCGACGAGATCGCGCGCACCGTGCATGGGGCACTGGAGGATCTGCCCGAGGACCTGCGCACGGCGATCGTGCTGCGCGAGATCGAGGGCCTGAGCTACGAGGAGATCGCAAGTGCCATGGATTGTCCCATCGGAACCGTACGCTCGCGCATCTTCCGCGCCCGTGAGGCCATCGATAAGCGTCTGGCGCCGTTGCTGAAACCCTAGACCAAAGGCCACAGGATGAACGAACGCATAGGCGAGACGCTCTCTTCTCTGGTCGACGATGAGCTGGCAGCGGAGGCCCTGGCGAGCACCCTCGAATCGCTCGAGGGCGATCCGGCCCTGCGTGAGGTGTGGGGGCGTTTGCACCTGGCGAGCGACGCGATCCGGGGCGAACCGGTCAGCGCCCGATGCCACCAGATCGCCAGCAGGGTTCGGCAACGCCTCGCGACCGAGCCGGTTGTTCTCATCCCGCGGAAATCCCGCAGGGGCTGGCCGGTTCGGCTGGAGCCTGTGCTGGGGTATGCATTGGCGGCGTCTGCCGCCCTGGTGGCGGTGTTCGCCCTTCCGCCCCTGTTCGAGGATCGGCCGGGCCCCGGTGCTCGGCTGGCCGACCAGGCGCTGCCCTTGGCCAGGGATGCGCTGCATGACCCGGGCGTGCGTTGGTCCCAAGGCCGCCCCGCGCTCGAGAGCAAGCTCAACGGATATCTGGTCAATCATCAGGAATATGCCCCGGCAGCCGGAATGAAGGGGGTTTTGCCCTACGCCACCTTCGTGAGCTACGAGGGGAGACGGTAGTTTGGCCCGTTCCCGGTCCTGCCTGGCCGCCATCGGCGGGTGGGGAGGGTTGCTACTGTTGCTGTTGACCAGTTTGCCGCTGCGGGCCGAGGTGTCGGACCCGGAGGTGGCGCAGAAACTCCAGCGCATGTCCGAGGCGATGCGTCGAGTCAACTACGATGCCACCCTCGTCTACCTGCACGACAATC
>JAEHCY010000601.1 GCA_016880695.1 Chromatiaceae bacterium
AATTGGGGCCGGTAGCCGTTGAAGAACGGGGTGTGCCGCCCGCCCTCTTCCTTGGAGAGGATGTAGACCTCCGCCTCAAAGTGGGTGTGCGGGGTGATGCTCTTGGGCTTGGCCAGAACCTGTCCGCGCTCGACGTCGTCGCGCTTGGTCCCGCGCAGCAAGGCTCCGATGTTGTCACCCGCCACGCCTTCGTCAAGGAGCTTGCGGAACATCTCAACCCCAGTGCAGATGGTCTTGATGGTGGGATGGATGCCGACGATCTCGACTTCCTCTCCCACCTTGACCCGCCCCCGCTCGACACGCCCCGTCACCACGGTGCCTCGCCCGGAGATGGAGAAGACGTCTTCGATCGGCATCAGGAACGGTTTGTCGGTGTCGCGCACGGGCTCGGGGATGTATTCGTCAAGCGCCTGCACCAGCTTGTCGATGGAGGGCACCCCAAGCTCGGAGGTGTCACCCTCAAGGGCCTTGAGGGCGGAGCCGGTGATGATCGGGGTGTCGTCGCCCGGAAAGTCGTAGGAGGAGAGCAGTTCTCTCACTTCCATCTCGACGAGCTCAAGGAGCTCGGCATCATCGACCATGTCTGCCTTGTTGAGGTAGACGACGATGTAGGGCACGCCCACCTGACGCGCTAGCAGGATGTGCTCGCGGGTCTGCGGCATGGGCCCATCGGCCGCCGACACCACCAGGATCGCCCCATCCATCTGCGCCGCACCGGTGATCATGTTCTTCACGTAGTCGGCGTGACCAGGACAATCAACGTGGGCGTAGTGGCGCTTGGCCGATTCGTACTCCACGTGCGCGGTCGCAATGGTGATGCCGCGCTCCCGTTCCTCGGGCGCATTGTCAATCTGGTCGTAGGCCTTGAATTCCCCGCCAAATTTCTTCGACTGCGCCAGCGTGATCGCCGCCGTCAGCGTCGTCTTACCATGGTCAACGTGACCAATGGTCCCCACGTTTACATGCGGCTTCTTACGTTCGAATTTTGCTTTGGCCATCCTGCTACCCTACGCTCTCGATTACTTTCTCTTGGTGATGGTTTCGGCGATGCTGGCCGGAACCTCTTGGTACTTGGAGAATTCCATGCTGTAGGTGGCGCGCCCCTGGGTGGCGGAACGCAGATCCGTGGCATAGCCGAACATCTCCCCGAGTGGTACCTCCGCGCGGATGATCCGGCCCGAGGGGGCATCTTCCATACCCTGCACCATGCCGCGACGGCTGTTAAGATCACCCATGACGTCGCCCATGTACTCTTCCGGGGTGACCGCTTCCACCTTCATGATGGGCTCCAGAAGCACCGGCCTAGCCTTGGCCGCAGCCTCTTTGAAGCAGATTGAGGCGGCGATCTTGAACGCCATCTCGCTCGAGTCGACCTCGTGATAGGACCCATCGTAGAGGGTCACCTTCACATCGACCACCGGAAAGCCAGCGATGCCACCACTGGTCATGGCTTCCTGCACGCCCTTGTCGACCGCCGGTATGTACTCCTTGGGGACCACACCGCCAACGATTGCATTCACGAACTCATAGCCGGCACCCGGCTCTTGTGGTTCGAGCCGCAGGTAGACGTGACCGAATTGCCCGCGCCCACCGCTCTGGCGGACGAACCTGCCTTCCTGCTCGACCTTTGAACGAATCGTCTCCCGGTAGCTGACCTGGGGAGCGCCGACGTTGGCTTCCACGTTGAACTCGCGTTTCATGCGGTCGACGATGATCTCGAGGTGCAGCTCACCCATGCCAGAGATGATGGTCTGACCGGACTCCTCGTCGGTGCGCACACGAAACGACGGGTCTTCCTGCGCCAGCTTCGACAGCGCCACTCCCATCTTTTCCTGGTCGCTCTTGGTCCTGGGCTCGACTGCCACCGAAATTACTGGCTCGGGAAACTCCATGCGCTCAAGGGTGATGACGGCGTTCTGGTCGCACAGGGTATCGCCGGTTGTTACATCCTTGAGACCCACCGCGGCGGCTATATCGCCGGCACGAACCTCCTTGATCTCTTCGCGGTTGTTGGCGTGCATTTGGAGGATGCGCCCGATGCGTTCGCGCTTGCTCTTCACCGGGTTGAATACCGCGTCCCCGGAACTGAGCACACCGGAATAAACGCGAAAGAAGGTCAGCGTACCCACAAAGGGATCAGTGGCGATCTTGAACGCCAGGGCCGAAAACGGCACGTCATCCCGAGCGGGGCGCTCCGCCTCGCTCTCGCCGTCGGCGAGCAGCCCCCGGATAGCGGGAACATCCAGCGGCGACGGCAAATACTCGATGACCGCGTCGAGGACCGCCTGCACCCCCTTGTTTTTAAAGGCCGATCCACAGAGGATCGGCACAATCTCGTTGGACAGCGTCCGGGCCCGCAGACCGAAGCGGATCTCCTCTTCGCTAAACTCGGCGCCGTCGAGGTATTTGTGCATCAACTCGTCGCTGGCCTCGGCAGCCGCCTCGACCATCACCTCGCGCCATTCCTGGCACTGCTCAAGCATCTCAGCGGGCACATCGGCGGCCTCGTAAGCCATGCCTTTGGACGATTCGTCCCAGTAGATCGCCTTCATCCTGATCAGGTCGACCACGCCTTTGAAGTACTCCTCGGCACCGATCGGCAACTGGATAGGCACGGCATAACTGCCCAGACGCTCCTTGATCTGACCCACCACACGCAGGAAGTTGGCCCCCATCCGGTCCATCTTGTTGACGAAGGCAATGCGCGGAACCTTGTACTTGTCTGCCTGACGCCAAACGGTCTCGGACTGAGGCTCAACCCCTCCCACCGCGCAAAACAGGGCACAAGCACCATCGAGAACCCGCAGCGACCGCTCCACCTCGATGGTGAAATCCACATGCCCGGGCGTGTCGATGATGTTGATCCGGTGCTCGGGAAACTGCCGGTCCATCCCCGCCCAGAAGCAGGTGGTGGCCGCCGACGTGATGGTGATGCCACGCTCCTGCTCTTGCGCCATCCAGTCCATGGTGGCCGCCCCATCGTGCACCTCGCCGAGCTTATGGGACACCCCGGTGTAATAGAGGACGCGCTCCGTGGTAGTGGTCTTGCCGGCATCGATGTGGGCCATGATGCCGAGATTCCGGTAGCGCTCGATAGGGGTCTTACGTGCCACGACAGTCAATCCCGAACTCTAACAATGTTCCTTACCAACGATAATGGGAGAAAGCCTTGTTGGCTTCCGCCAAGCGATGGGTGTCTTCGCGCTTCTTCACGGCGGCCCCACGGGAATCCGCAGCGTCCATCAGCTCTCCCGCCAATCGCAGGGCCATGGACTTCTCCGAGCGCTTACCCGAAGCATCAATGAGCCAACGCATTGCGAGTGAGCTCCGACGCGCGGGACGAACCTCAACGGGCACCTGGTAGGTTGCACCACCCACGCGGCGGGATTTCACCTCGACCAGCGGACGGACATTCTCCATCGCCCGGCCAAGGACCTCGACAGGATCGCCTCCCTTCTTGGTAGCGACCTGATCGAGTGCGCCATAGATGATGTGCTCGGCCACAGACTTCTTGCCGTCCTGCATCAGCATGTTGATGAACTTCGCCAACAACTCACTGCCGTACTTGGGGTCGGGCAGAATCTCCCGGCGGGATACTACGCGTCTTCTTGGCATAACTGAGGTTCCGGTCGTGAACTAAGCGTTAGCTCTTGGGGCGCTTGGCCCCGTATTTGGAGCGGCGCTGCCGCCGCTTCGCAACACCCGAGGTATCGAGTGTCCCGCGAACGGTGTGGTAGCGCACCCCAGGCAAGTCCTTCACACGCCCCCCGCGAATGAGCACCACCGAGTGCTCCTGGAGGTTGTGTCCTTCGCCGCCGATGTAGGTCGTCACCTCGAAGCCGTTGGTCAAGCGCACGCGTGCGACCTTGCGTAGGGCCGAGTTCGGCTTCTTCGGGGTGGTCGTGTACACACGGGTGCACACTCCCCGCTTCTGCGGGCACGAGGCCAAGGC
>JAEHCY010000602.1 GCA_016880695.1 Chromatiaceae bacterium
ATCGCCGCCGAGGCCGGGGTCGACGATTTTCTCGCCGAGGCCACGCCCGAGGCCAAACTCAAGCTCATCCGCACCCACCAGGCCGACGGCCGCCTGGTGGCGATGACCGGCGACGGCACCAACGATGCCCCGGCGCTCGCCCAGGCCGATGTGGCGGTGGCGATGAACACCGGTACCCAGGCGGCCAAGGAGGCGGGGAACATGGTGGACCTGGACTCCAACCCCACCAAGTTGATCGAGATCGTCGAGACCGGCAAGCAGTTGCTGATGACGCGCGGAGCGCTCACAACGTTTTCGATCGCATCCGACGTAGCCAAGTACTTTGCAGTCATTCCCGCCGCCTTTGCCGTCACCTATCCGGCCCTGGGCGCGCTCAACGTAATGGGGCTGGCCACACCGGCCTCGGCCATCCTGTCGGCGGTGATCTTCAATGCCCTGATCATAGTCGCGCTCATCCCGCTGGCGCTCAAGGGGGTCGCCTACCGGCCCCAGGGGGCCGCCGCCATTCTGAACCGCAATCTGCTGATCTACGGCCTCGGCGGTCTGATCGTACCCTTCATCGGCATCAAGGCCATCGACCTGATCCTGGTCGGGCTCAATCTGGCTTGAGGAGAACGTCATGTTGAAAGAACTGAGACCCGCACTTTCGATCCTCCTGGCGTTGACGCTGCTCACCGGTGTCGTCTATCCGGCATTGGTGACGGGCATCGCACAAGGGCTGTTCGCCGCCGCGGCCAACGGTAGCCTGATCGAGGACAAGGGCAAGGTCCTTGGCTCGTCCCTGATCGGCCAAGCCTTCTCCGACCCTAAGTATTTCTGGGGCCGTCCCTCCGCGACCTCGCCGCTGCCCTACAACGCCGCCGCCTCCAGCGGCAGCAATCAGGGGCCGCTGAATCCGGCACTGGAAGAAGCCGTCAAGGCCCGCATCGCCCAGTTGAAGGCGAGCGACCCGACCCAGGGCAAGCCCATCCCCGTGGATCTCGTTACGGCCTCCGCCAGCGGGCTCGATCCCCATATCAGCCCGGCGGCGGCCGAGTGGCAGATGCCCAGGGTGGCGCGCGAGCGCGGGTTGGCGGAAGACAGGGTGCATGACCTGGTGGCCCGCCACACCGAGGGACGGCAGTTCGGCCTGCTGGGCGAGGCGCGGGTGAATGTGCTCGCCCTCAATCTGGCTTTGGATCGGCTGGCCGATCCGCAGCAACCGTAGAATATCTGGCCATGTCGACCCCAACCGGCGACTCCCGTCCCGACCCCGATGCCCTGCTGGCCAGACTGGAGGCCGAGGAGGCCCGCAGTGGCCGGGGGAGGCTCCGGATCTTCTTCGGTGCCAATCCCGGGGTCGGCAAGACCTACGCCATGCTCCTGGCGGCCCGCCAGTTGGCGGCGCAGGGGGTGGACCTGGCGGTTGGCGTGGTGGAGACCCACGGGCGCAAGGAAACCGCGGACCTGATGCAGGGACTGGAACGGTTGCCGCTCAAGGAGATCGACTACAAGGGGCACCACCTCACCGAGTTCGACCTGGACGCAGCCCTGGCCCGCCGGCCTG
>JAEHCY010000603.1 GCA_016880695.1 Chromatiaceae bacterium
CACCCATGACTATGCCCGCTTCATCCGGCCCTCCGAGCTCGACCGTTGGGTGCGCGCCGCGGGCCTAGTCACCCGGGACATCACCGGCATGAGCTACAACCCCCTGACCGGGACCTACAGCCTCTCTGACGACCTCGACGTGAACTACCTGATCACCGCCGAGCGGCAAGCCTGACCCGAGCCCCCGTGAACCCGTGCGCAACGGCCGCGGCGGCGGTTCTATTCGACCTCGACGGTACCTTTGCCGATACCGCCCCCGACATGGCCCGGGCGCTCAACCGGCTGTTGCGGGCCGAGGGGCGAGCCCCGCTGCCGTTTGCGCGCATCCGGCCCCATGTCTCCCACGGCGGGCGTGCCCTGATCGGGCTCGGCTTCGGGCTACAACCGGGCGACCCGGATTACGAGCAGCTGCGCCAGCAATTCTTACACCTGTACAGCGATGACCTGGCCCGCGACACCCAGCTCTTCCCCGGCATGGCCGAGCTGCTCGCGGGCCTGGAACAACGCGCGGTGCCCTGGGGCATCGTCACCAACAAGCCCGGCTGGCTGACGGAGCCCCTGCTGCGACTGCTAGGCTGGTCGGAACGGGCCGCCTGCGTGGTGAGCGGCGACACCACCCCCAATGCCAAGCCCCACCCCGAGCCCCTGCTGCATGCCTGTCGGCAGATGGGCGTGGTACCGGAACGAAGCTGGTATGTGGGGGACGCGGAACGCGACATCGCAGCCGGGCGCGCCGCGGGCACCCGTACCCTAATAGCGCTGTTCGGCTACCTGCGCGAGACCGACGAGCCCGCGCGTTGGGGCGCCGATGGGCTGATCGCCCGCCCACTCGATGTCCTCGACTGGATCGACCGCTAGCCCGTGAGCAGGGAATGGCTGTTTCCCAACCGCGCCACGCCCGCCGGCTCTTCGGCCTACTACAGCATCCGGTTTTCCCCGCCCCGGCTGCGCGACGATCTGGGACTGTTGCTCGGGTGGTACCGGGAGGTCCACTCGGTACCCGAGGAGGTGAGCGATCCCGGCGTTGCCCGCCTCAAGCTCCAGTGGTGGCGCGAAGAGCTCGGGCGCGCCTACCGCGGGTCCGCCCAGCATCCCCTCTGCCAGGCCCTGACCCGAACCCTTGACGCCCACGCCCTCCCCCAGGCCCCCTTCCTCGGCCTGATCGAGACGGTGGAGCAGCGCATTCGGGGACTGCGTATCACCGATATGGCGGCGCTGGAACAGTTCCTAGAGCACACGGTCGGGGCGATCTTCGAGCTCCACAGCCGCTGCCACGGCGTGGTTGCCGAGGACCAGCTCACCCGCGCCCAAACCGCCGGGGTGGCCTGTGGCCTGGTCTACCTGATCCGCGATCTCGGCGCCAACCTGCGTCGTGGCCAGCCCCCCCTGCCCACGACGCTATTGCGCGCTGCGGGCCTGGGTCCGGCGGACCTCGCCCCCTCCACCCCCCGGGCACGGCTGGCGCCCCTATTGGAAGAGCTGGCAAAGACCGCCCGCGCCCTCGATCGCCGCCTGGGCGAGGGGGCGCCCAGTGCCTTGCCGCCGGTGGTCGAGATCCGCCATCGGATACTCCAGGCACTGCTCGCAGAAATCGAGACGACGGGATTCGACGTACTGGGCCAGCGCATCGGCCTCACCCCAGTGCGCAAGCTGTGGATCGCCTGGCGCACCCGAGGGCGCAGCACCTGGTCATCGGTCTCCGCGGACCGCTAGAATGCCG
Source organism: Chromatiaceae bacterium (assembly GCA_016880695.1). Lineage (GTDB taxonomy): Bacteria > Pseudomonadota > Gammaproteobacteria > Chromatiales > Chromatiaceae > JAEHCY01. Next base: position 1,721 of record JAEHCY010000603.1, read on the forward strand.
CCTTCCCCGTCCCACCACCCGGAGTCGCGATGTACGATTACGAGCCCTCGCCCGATCTGTTGCGGGATCGCGTTATCCTGGTGACCGGCGCGGCCGAGGGAATCGGCCGGGCGGCGGCCCGCGCCTTCGCCGACTATGGCGCGACCCTGATCCTGCTCGATCGGGAGCGCGACCCCCTCGATTCCCTCTACGACGAAATCGAGGCCGCCGGCGGGCCCGAGCCGGCCATCTTCCCCTTCGATCTGGAGTGCCACGAGGAGCGCGACTACCTGGGTCTCGCCGCCACCCTCGACGGGGCCTTCCACCACCTCGACGGGCTGCTGCACAACGCGGCCATCGCCCCCTTTCTGGCGCGGATCGACGACTACGACCTCAAGCTCTGGGACCGGGTGCTGCAGATCAACCTGACGGCCCCCTTCCTGCTCACCCAGGTCTGCCTGCCACTGCTGCGCCGCTCCCGCGACGCCTCGGTGGTGCTCACCTCCGATGGCGTGGGCCGCGCCGGCCGTGCCTACTGGGGCGCCTACGGGGTGGCCAA
>JAEHCY010000604.1 GCA_016880695.1 Chromatiaceae bacterium
GGGAATGCCCGCGGGGGAAGGATGACGTTTCACAAGGGTAGGCTTTCATGTTTCGCACCTCGTATCTCTAGGATTGGACTTTAGTCGCTGGATGCCGCGGAAGATGCCGCACCCGGTCCGTAGGTGCGGACGGCCGAGCTCACTGCACCCCGATGTTCGGCATCGGACCAAGGCCCAACGGCAGCCCCGGTTTAGGCGGCGGGTCCTTGGGCACCCGAGCCAGGATGCAGTCGATCGCCGCCTGGGTGGTGCCCGGGAAGAAGCTGTTGATGTCGTCCTGGTACTGGTGGGCGGAGATCTCCCCGTAGTAGAGCTTGCTGGTCACATCCAGGAAATAGCTGCCGGAGGTGGTGCCGTTCACCAGCTCATAAATCGACTCGTTGCCGACCGCATGTCCGGAGCACTCGTTGCCGATCTTGTCGAAGAATCGGTCCTGGGCGGAGCTCTCGTTATAGGCAGAGCCCGGCGCGCAGCCCGCAAGCGCCGCTGCGCAGATGATCAAGACGCTAGAGAGGACCGTGGGGCGACCGATGGGGTTCGGGCGGTGCATGGGCGGGGTGCCTCCGGGTTATCGAGATCGGTTGGATAGAAGAGGCCAAACGCCAGTGTATGCCGAGGGGCAGTGGGGGAGCGGAGTGGAGAGCTCGGTCCCACCCCGCTCTCGACTACCCCGCGGCTTCCGGCGTCGCGGCCGCTTCGGGCTTCGCCGCGGCCAGCGCGGCCTGCAGCTTGCTCTCCTCCTCGTGGGTGAGGGAGGTCTTGATCACCTTGCCGCCGGTGCCCTGAATCTCGGCCAGCACCTTGTCGGGGGTGGCCTTGCGCACCAGCACGAACAGCACCGAGCTGCTGTTGGTGAACTGATTCGCCAGATCCTTCATGAAATCGTCGTTGATGCCCACATCCGCCAGGGCACCGCTGACCGCCCCCGCGCCCGCGCCCACGGCCAAGCCGAGCAGCGGGTTGAGAAAGATGAGGCCAATCAGGGTACCCCAGAAGCCCCCACTTACCGCACCCATGGTGGTGAGGTTGTACATCTGGTTCAGCTTCACCTTGCCCTTATCGTCCTTCACCGCGACAACCGCATCCTCCAGATCGATCAGGTACTCCTGCTGCAGCTTGCGCAGCATCGTGCGGACCTCCTCCGCCTTGAACGGATCATCGTAAGCAATCACTACCAGGTTACTCATCGGACTCAATCCTCCGCATCGTGTGAAAAGGGAACCTTGTCGGCCAAAAGACAATGGGGCCGGCCACGCGAGAAACCCACCCCATCGGGGGCATCGTCCCAGCTAACCCTCCATTCCCTTCGCCCGTTTGCGGGAGAAGGGTTGGGGGGTGGCGGACTTGCCCCCTCACCCCCCCAGCCCTGGGGGGAAGAGGGGCACAGCCAAGTCCGTTCTTGGCGCTCGGCGCTCGGCCGCCAGTCCCGAGTGCAGTGGACTTCAGAATGGGTTGGCGACGACGGTGTAGTCCACCCCGCTGCTACCGAACATCGGCTTGTAGTATGAGCCGTTGCACTGGTAGTACTGGGCGCCGTTCACCGTGGCGCCGGTACAGCCACCGGGCAGAGACAGCACCGTGGTACCGATCGCTGGGCCGGTGGTGATCACCGTCGGCTGATCGACCACCACCGTCGTCGAGGGGGTGCTGGCGGCCGCGGCACCAATCGCCGCCCCGGCTGCCAGCCCCACCACACCGGCGGCCGCGGCGGCCCCGGCCGGAGCGCAGCCCCAGCAGCCGCCGTGATACACCGTGGCGCCGTGATAGCCCCAACCGCCACCGGCCCAGCCGCCGCGGTGCCAGACGGCGGTGCCACCGGCGGGACCGTGCACAAACCCGCCGCCGCCAGCATGGACCCAGGCACTGGCCTGCATCGGCACTACCGCAAGGCATGCCATCATCGGGATGAGAAGACGTTTCAGCATCGCTATTCTCCTAACCTGTTGGGTTACTGGCCCGGTTGGGCGCGGAAATCCATGCGATGGGCATCCGCTGGCTTGGCCAGCACAAAGTCCTCGGGCGGAAGCTTGTGATCCAACTGCCAGTCGGAGAATTCCACCGAGAATCGCGGTGCTCCCCGAACCCTCAGTAGGGCACCGGTCAGCAACCGCGGCAATTTGGTCTTGACGTCGATCCAGATCTGCCATTCGATGCCGGGAGCGGTGAAGGCGAGGTGCTCGCAAAGCGCTCCACCGATGACCGAAGATCCGGCATAGAACGCGCTCGTGATCCCTTCGGTGAGGATCGCGTAGGGGTCTTTGAACAGCATATCCGCGAACGGCAGCAGGACCCCCGCCTTGGCGGCGAACGGCAGCAACTCCTCGAGGGTCTTGGGGCCCTCAACCGAGGCGTAGAGCTTCTCTCTGGGCGCATACACACTTAACGCCTTACCGTCGAAATAGAGATCGAAGGGGGGCGAGTCGCCTCCGACCTTCACCCGCAGATTATCGGGGCGCACCACCGAGACCTCCGATTCGGCGAAGAAGGTGAGGAACTGTCCCGTCCCGCTGGGGGCTTCGACGAAATCGCGCGCCTTGAAGCTGAACGACCGGGCAGCAGCGAGCCTATCGCTCATACCCCTGAGCAGATCGAGCGCCGGCTGCTCCATTATCGCCGATGGGGCCGGGGCCGGCTCCGCACTCCAGGCAGTACTCAGGGTTACCAAGGGAAGCAGGGCGAGCCATCCGCCCACTCGCCAACGTTTTCGATTCATGAATCGTTCTCCACAGGTTAGGGTTAGGTACCATCCGCACCGGCGCGGGCCGCGACCGCCCCGGCTTACCAGGAAACCCCGGCTCCTCCCAGGGTGAGGGGCCGTTCTCTGCACCCTGGTCCGCCCGCCCCTACCGCCGGCGGGCGCGGAAGTGATGCCTGCTCCGGCCAGTGTGCCTCACGAGGCTGAACCAGACACGGACCACTACGGTCGGGCTGGAATTATAGCTGCCCGCGGCGCATGTGGCCCGATACCCTTAGAGCCAGAAACCCCGCGGGTGGGGCGCGCCCTGCTCCGGCGGGTATACGTCGTTGCCGGGCGGGGCGATCGCACAGCCCTCAACCCCATCCGCGCCGCACCCATCCCGGTGATGCGGATCTTCTCGCGAAAGGGGGCCAACGCCGCCACCGCGAACCCTGGACCACAAAAGGCCTCCGTAGCGGCCAGCGCCGTCGGCCGGCACGGTGGATTTTCTGACCAAATCGGTGGATTGCACCCCCCTGCTCGATGCGCTGCAGTGGGCGCTCGCGCGTGAGGGTCTCCAGCGTGCAGCCGGCGACGAAACGCGGCGGGTTCGCCAGCGTTTCGCCTCGTTGCCGGCATGCTCAATAAGCGGATCGGCGATGCACTGGGAATCGCCGA
>JAEHCY010000605.1 GCA_016880695.1 Chromatiaceae bacterium
CCCTGCAACGGATCGTCGATCGCGCGGTGCGGGATTGGACCGGCAACGGCTGGTGGCTCCAGATCGCGGGCTTCGCGTTCCGCCACGACCCCTCGAGCGAGCGCGCCCTGGACCTGACCCTGCTCACGCCGCAGGGGCCCCGCCCGGTGCGTCCGGACGAAACCCTCCTGGCGGTCACCCCGCACTATCTGGCGGACTCCAGTCGGGACCAGGACGGCTACAGCATGATCGAGCCGGCAGCGCTCCTGACCTCGCCCAAGCAGGCACCGGATCTACGCGATCGGGTGGCGGCGGCGCTGGGAGACGCGGAACCCGAGGGAATTGCCCCCACCCGGGAAGGTCGGATCTGTACCCGGGGCCAGGAAGGGCCCTGCCTGGCGTTGCCGGCGCCAGGGTTGGGGCATCCCGAAGAAACTGGCGTGGGCTGGCGACCCGCGCCTTGATCGCCCCGGTGCGGGCTTCGAACCGCGCACCGTACCCCAGCGCTGATGATCGAGCAGGAATCGTCGGAGCGCTTCGGGGACGGTGAAGGTCAGCAAGAATTGTGGCAGGGGGAGTTAGCAAGCTGAAGTTTTGCTCTTTCTGAAACCCGCCGTGGCCCAGTGGCTTGGGGTAAGACCTTTTCGCAGGGGTTTGCGCGAAATGTGGCAAAGCCATCGAAAACTCCCCCTACCCGCCCGGCCACCCCCTCCAAAAGGGCAAAACTTCAGTTAGCGAGATCCCACATCTCCACCGACGTCCACAGGGGAGGGCGGGTTAAACACCCGCCCTGACCCGATCGGGCGCTGCTTCCGCGTAGGTTCCAGTGCCGGTGAGGCGCAGCGCCAACCGCAACACCTCGGTGGCCGCAACCGGGTCGCCAAGTCGCACGGATCGAACCAGCACCTCGAGCGCTGCGGGTACGGCATCCACACAGGCAAGACGAATGCGCTTGGCCACGGCCGGCGGTCGTCCCGGTCTGCGCGCAGTGGGTGTGCTCATCGTCAAATCCCCACCGTGCCGAGAGCCGTCGATCGCCGCCACGGCCGACCTTCAGAGCGGAGCACCTGTACGGTCATGCCCAGCCGTAGCGCCAGTGCATCCGCCAAAGCGGTCAGTCTCTCTCCGCGCGCGTCGGCCAATACCTTGGTCCAGTACTGCTCCCATTCCCCGACCCGACTGGTATCGGGAGGGGGTGTCGCTTTCTCGGTGCGCTCGCTCAAGTCCCTCAAATCTTCCAGATCGGCATCGATTCGGCGCAGTCTGCGGCCCTCGGCATCGTCCAGGCAGCCCTCCGCGCGGCAACCCATAGGCGTTGCCGCGCGGTTTGCAGTGCGCTCAAGCGGGCACAGAGGCCGCTCAGGCGCGCTTGGTGGGCGCTCACGCGTGCGGCATGATCGGCCGCTTGGTGGCGGGCTCGAACGAGACGCACGGCGATGCCCACCGGGAGGGTTGGCTCGGGCAGTGCGGGCAGAATCGCCAACCCGTCCAGCGTCTCAAGCTTCGCGCGTGCGGTTTGCACCAAGACAGTGACCTCGGTTTCCATCTGTTGCGCGGATTCGGATTCGACCGCTGTAAGCTCCGCGCGGGCCGCGTGGAGATCGGCGCGCACCTGGGTCGTGTCGGTTCCAGTCTCCAGTGCTTGGTCAACCGCGGCTTGGGCGGAGCTGACTCGCTCAATGGCTCTGGCGTGCAGCTTGTTGTCAACCATGAACGCGTTTCCTTTCTGGCCTTTTCGGCATCAATTCGGCGGGGTTTCCTACAGGATACCGTCACGACACATGAGGCGCCTGCGCGCGGGACAACCCCCGATGGTTGACGTCATTACCTGCCTTTTTGGTTGACGGCCAATAGCCCCCTCTTTGGTTGTCCGGTGGCGTTCAGGGGGAGTCGGAATCGATTTGCTCATCGGTTGCTCCCGCTCTGTTGGAGGATGAGAAGCTGTCGCAGACGTGCCGGTCACTTTCCCAGTGGCCGCATACCGCCTCCGGCTCACCCTTGGCGCAGTGGCCAAGGTGTCGGTGCCAGGGCGGCCGGTCGAAGTGCTGGCGGTTTCCGCAGCGTACGGGAGCGGTTAGGTGCCGGGAGCCCGGACATGAGTGCCATGCCCTAGGGCTCCGGCTCCCCGGTCTCTGGGTTCCACCACTCCGGGTACGCCTCCGATACCGGCGGATGCACCTTCAACGGGATGATGGTTGCCGCCCTGGATCTGTTGGAAACCGGCGCCGCTAAGCGGGTCGGTATCCTCGATGCCGAGGACCACATCGCCGGGGGAACCAGCGAAATCATCCGGGCGCTCGGTGTAGACGCCGAGCGCGTCGTTTACTATGCATGGGAAAATACTACAAGAACCCTAGGTAGTGTTGACATTAAGCCAACCAGATCCAGGCCGCGGCGAGGGCGATGAACGCCTCAAAGCGCCGGTCGAGCTTGTCATAGCGGGTTGCGATTCTGCGCAAGTGTTTGATACGACAGAAGAAGCGCTCAACCAAGTTGCGCCCCTTGTAGAGGTGGCGATCAAAGGCTCGCATCTGAGTGCGGTTCACACCCGGGGGGATCACCGCCTGTGCACCGCTCTCGGTGAGGGTGTCGCTCAACACCCGTGCGTCATAGGCTTTGTCGGCAACCACCGCTTGGGTGTCAACGCCCTTTTGGGTCACATCGGCCGATTGTCCGGGGTTGAGACGCCAGC
>JAEHCY010000606.1 GCA_016880695.1 Chromatiaceae bacterium
ACTGGAGCAGGCGCACAGGCAGGTAAAGGAAGCCGAGGAAAAGATTCGCCAGCTCGAAACCGAGCTGGATCAGGTCAGCGAACTGGTGCACGAAGACCATTTGACCGGCACGCTCAACCGGCGCGGCATGGCGGATGCCTTCGGACGCGAGCTGTCGCGCGCCGACCGGCTGAAGATGCCGTTGTGCGTATCATTGCTGGATATCGACCACTTCAAGCGCCTCAATGATACCTACGGCCACGATGCCGGCGATGAAGCCCTGGTGCATCTGGTGCGGGTGACCAAGGAAGCGTTGCGCCCTACCGATGTGATCGCCCGTTTCGGCGGTGAGGAATTCGTGATCATTCTGCCGGATACCGGCATGGATGAGGCCGTCAAGGTGATGACCCGGGTGCAGCGCCATCTCACCAAGAATTTCTTCATGCACGACAACCAGCGCCTCTTGATCACCTTCAGCGCAGGCGTCTCGCTGAGAGGCGTGGGCGAGGGTGCCGAATCCATGATCTCCCGCGCCGACAAGGCGCTTTATCAAGCCAAGGAAGCCGGGCGCAACCGGGTGGTTCCGGCGGTCTGAATTGCCGCGGCGGCAATTATTGCCGCCTTCAAACCACTCCCGGCCTCCCCTTGACAGGGGAGGCGTCGCCGCCGGAAGGGCGTCACAGTTTCCCTCCTTTCCCCGAATGATGCTGCCGCTTCACCCCTCCCCTGACAAGGGGAGGCCGGGAGGGGTTGCAGCAGTGATAAGAAGAAGCTCAGCTCCTCGCCTGGCACGCTTCGTGCTCATCATGCCTGCATACAATCATTTTCCGGATTGACGGCGATGTTGACCAGCAGGATAGACGACGAAATCGGATTCATGAGCAGGGCGCTCAATCTGCATGCGCACCGGCAGCAGTTGCTGGCCGGTAACATCGCCAATGCCGATACCCCAGGCTACAAGGCGGTGGATATCGATTTTTCCCGCGCTCTGAAGGCGGCCATGGGCCCCAGTCAGCCAGTGGGGTTGAATACGACGGCGCCTGGCCATCTGCAGCCCAAGGGTGGCAACGCTCTCGGCGCGCAGACTCTTTACCGCCAGCCGGCGCAGCCCAGTATCGACGGCAATACCGTGGATATGGACGTGGAGCGCACCCAGTTCATCGACAACGCTATCCGCTACCAGTTTGCCCTGGATCGGGTGAGCAGCAAGTTCAAGACCCTTGATCTTGCCCTGAGAGGCCAGTAAACATGTCCCTGTTCAGCCTGTTTGATATTTCGGGCTCTGCCATGACGGCGCAGTCGCAGCGCCTCAACGTAGTGGCCAGCAACCTCGCCAATGCTGACAGCGCCACCAGCTCCACCGGGCAACCCTACCGCGCCAAGCAGGTGGTGTTCAGCGCCACGCCGCTGGGCGGCAACAATGGCGCGGCGGCCGGGGTGCGCGTGAGCAGGGTGATCGACGACCCGGCGCCGATGAAGCTGATGTACGACCCCAAGAACCCGCTCGCCGACGCCAAGGGCTACGTCACCATGCCCAACGTCAACGCGGTGGAGGAGATGGTGAACATGATTTCAGCCTCGCGCTCCTACCAGAGCAATGCGGATGTGATGAATACGGCCAAAACCCTGCTGCAGAAAACCCTGCAGTTGGGCCAATGAGGAGATAGAAAATCATGACTACGGTAAATGCGGTTGCCGGCACAAGCGCCGCCACGGCCACCACCAAGACGGCTGCGCAGGAGTCCGAGGACCGCTTTCTCAAGCTGCTGGTGGCGCAGATGAAGAACCAGGATCCGCTGAATCCGCTGGATAACGCCCAGGTGACGAGCCAGATGGCGCAGCTTTCCACCGTGACCGGAATCGACAAGCTGAATGATGCCGTGAAGACGCTTTCCGATTCATACCTTGCCGGGCAGTCGCTCCAGGCCGCAGCCCTGGTGGGTCACGGCGTGATGATTCCGGGCAACAGGCTGGAACTCAGTAATGGTGCGGCCTATGGCGGCGTGGATCTGGCGCAGCCGGCCGACAAGGTGACGGTCATGATCAAGGATGCTTCCGGCAAGGTCATTCATAGCGCTGACCTCGGTCCGCAAGACGCGGCGGGCAGCATCCCGTTCCAGTGGGACGGCTCGATGGATGGCGGGACTATCGCACCAAACGGCGCCTACACCTTCGAGGTGGCTGCCGAGCTGGGCGGGAAAAAGATCGATACCACTGCGCTTTCGGTGGGGATGGTATCCAGCGTGTCCCTGGGCGCGCAGGGCGCAACATTGAACGTGGCCGGATTCGGGCCGATTGCCTTGTCTCAAGTTAAACAGATTCTTTAAGGGAGAAAAATCATGGGTTTTCAAACCGGACTTAGCGGCCTCAACGCATCCTCCAAGAATCTGGATGTGATCGGCAATAATGTGGCCAACTCCAGCACCGTGGGTTTCAAGACTTCGCAGGCCCAGTTCGCGGACGTGTTTGCGGCTTCGCTGGCGGGCGCGGGGGCGAGCCAGATCGGCATCGGCACCAAGCTGGCAACGGTGGCGCAGCAGTTCACCCAGGGCAACATCAGCGTCAGCAACAATACGCTGGACGTGGCGATCAACGGCCGCGGATTTTTCGTCCTGAGCAATAATGGCACCGCCACCTATACCCGCAACGGCCAGTTCCAGCTCGACAAGGATGGCTATATCGTGACCAGCGGCGGGCTGAATGTGACGGGTTTCCAGGCTGTTGGGGGGGTTGTGACTGGAGCGTTGGGGGATCTGCAGTTGAATACCTCTGACATCAATCCGCAGGCAACGTCGCTCGCATCGCCCGTGGTGAATCTCGATTCGCGTTCGACCGTGCCGACCGGCGGGGCATTCCCGGCTGCGCTTACGGCCGTTGTGCCGGCCACGACGCCGCCCACTTATGTGCAGCCCACGGCCGACATGTACAACTCTTCGACTTCCACCACCATCTATGACAGTCTGGGTAACCCGCATGTGGCGACCCTGTATTTCGTCAAGCTGGCAGCGCCGGTGGCGCCGGCGGCCAGTTCCTGGGATGTGCGCGGCATTGTGGATGGCGGTTCCTATAATGCCGGGGCAGTGCTCAACTTTGGTTCGCTGGGTTTCAATACTTCGGGCCAGCTGGTCACGCCAGCAGGGCCACCGGTCGGGTTGACGGCAACTCAGAATATCGACTGGACCAACGGCCTGGGTGTGGTGGATCCGCAGGCCATAGGGCTGAACTTCAACGGCACGACCCAGTTCGGCAGCCCCTTTGGTGTCAATGCGCTGACCCAGGACGGCTATGCCTCCGGCCGCCTGGCGGGTTTCAACATCGGCGATGACGGCACGGTGCTGGGGCGTTATACCAATGGGCAGGTCAATATATTGGGCCAAATTGCGCTGGCGAACTTTGCCAACCCGCAGGGTCTGCAACCGCTGGGAGATAACCAGTGGTCGGAAAGCCCCGCTTCCGGACAGGCGCTGATCGGTGCTCCCGGCACCTCCAGCCTCGGGGTGCTGCAATCCGGCGCGGTGGAGGAATCCAACGTCGACCTGAC
>JAEHCY010000607.1 GCA_016880695.1 Chromatiaceae bacterium
AAACAGGAGCCAATAGATCAGTCGTTCCGCCTGGGGCCAGAAGTCCTTGGCCGGAAAACCGCGGCGGGCGAGCAGGAGCCCGAACAGGATGAGGGCGAAGATGGGCAGCAAGGACTGGGCAACGACCATCACTTCAGCCCCCGGCGGTACTACTGACCTGCTCGAGCGGTGGGGTCACGGGGAGCAGGGAACCGCTCGAGAGCCCACCGGCAGGTCGAGGGAAGGGGGTCGGAGTTGCGCCCACGCCCAACGCAAAGACTCCAACCCTCGCCCTGGTCCGCGCCGCTAGCGGTGTCCCGCTCGCCGAAAGGCTGGTGAGTGAACGAATCTGCTCGGGGACGCTTCTTTCTCCACCCCTTAGGTACGCGTTAACAGCGCCGCGTGGGCCGCTGCCAGCCGGGCTACTGGAACCCGGGCGGCAGAGCAGGAGACATAATCCAGGTTTGCCTCGTGGCAGAAACGGATGGACGACGGGTGTCCGCCATGCTCCCCGCAGATGCCCACATGCAAATCCGGCCGGCTCTTGCGCCCCCACTCGATGGCGATCTGCATCAGCTTGCCCACCCCCTTCACGTCGAGCACCTCGAAGGGATTGTCCTGGAGGATTCCCGACTGGTTGTACAGGGGCAGAAACTTGTTTTCCGCATCCTCGCGGGAGAAGGAGAAGGTTGCCTGGGTCAGGTCGTTGGTCCCGAAGGAGAAGAACTCGGCCTCCTGGGCGAGGGACTCGGCGCGCATGCAGGCCCGCACCACCTCGATCATGGTGCCGAACTTGAAGCTCACCGGATGGCCGTAGCGGGCGCTGATTTCCTCCTCCACCTCGTCAACGTACGACTTTACCTTCTTGAGCTCCTGGGCGGTACAGACCTGGGGCACCTTGATCTGGGGGTGCACCTCGATGCCCTTCTGGGCGCAGTCGGCCGCCGCCTCCAGGATCGCGCGGATCTGCATCCGATAGATCTCTGGAAAGGAGATCCCCAAGCGTACGCCGCGGTGGCCGAGCATGGGGTTAGTCTCGTGCAACGCGCGCACCTTGCGCAGCATGGTTTCCTTCTTGGCGATGGCATCCTCCACCAACCCCGGGTCCACCAGCCGGCGCATGGATTCGATCTCTGCGCGCTGCGCGGCCGGGGCATGGATCAGGCTCAGCGTGCCGGAGAGCACCGCAATGCCGCGGGTGGTCTCGCCGAGCCGGTGCAGCTCACGCAGTTCCCGCTCCAACTGGTGCTCATCGGGCAGAAACTCATGAATCGGCGGATCGAGGAGCCGAATGGTCACCGGGTTGGGCGACATCACCTCGAAAAGCTCCTTGAAATCCGCCCGCTGCATCGGCAGCAACCGGTCCAGGGCCGCCTGGCGCTCCTCGGGGGACTCGGCCACGATCATCTCGATGACGATCGGCAACCGCGCGGGGTCATTGAACATGCGCTCCGTTCGACACAGACCGATGCCCACGGCGCCGAACTTAACCGCCCGGCGGGCGTCCGCGGGGGTATCGGCATTGGCCATCACGCAGAGACGCGCGACCTCATCCGCCCAGCCGAGCAGTGTGTTCAGCTCCGGCGTGAAATCTGGCTCCACCGTGGCGATCTGGCCCCGATAGACCTTGCCCGTGGTGCCGTCGATGGTGATGAGGTCTCCCTCGCGGATCGCCACCTCGCCCACGTAGGCCTCGCGCCGCGCGACGTTGACGCTGATACCTTCCGCACCGGCAACACAGGGCTTGCCCATGCCCCGGGCCACTACCGCCGCATGGGAGGTCTTGCCGCCGCGGCTGGTGAGTATCCCCTGGGCGGCGAAAAAACCGTGGATGTCCTCCGGCTTGGTCTCCTCGCGCACCAGGATCACCTTTTGGCCCATATCCCTGCCGAGCTGCTCAGCGCGGTCGGCATCGAAGATGGCAATACCGCAGGCGGCACCCGGAGAGGCCGGCAGGCCCTGGGCGATGGGCTCGGCCCGCACCAGCGGGTCGAGGCGCGGAAACAGCATCTGCTCGAGCATGTCCGGCTGGATGCGCAGCAGGGCCTGTTCGCGGCTGATCAGACCCTCCCGCTCCATCTCCACCGAACTTCGGACCATCGCGGTGGCGTTCATCTTGCCGTTGCGGGTCTGCAGGCAGTAAAGAATGTCTCGCTCGATGGTGAACTCGAAGTCTTGCACCTCCTGGTAGTGGGTCTCCAATCGCTGGCGCAACGCCTCCAACTGCGGTGCCATGCCGGGCATTTCACTGCCCAGACGATCGATGGTCTTGGGTGTACGAATGCCGGCGACCACGTCCTCCCCCTGGGCGTTGACCAGATACTCGCCGAACAGCTTATTCTCGCCGGTGGCCGGATTCCGGGTGAAGGCCACGCCGGTTGCCGAGTCATTGCCGCGGTTACCGAACACCATGGTGACCACGTTCACGGCGGTGCCATTCGCCATCTCGGGGGTGATGTGGTGGTAGGCCCGATAGTCCACGGCGCGCTTGCCCGTCCAGGAGTTGAACACTGCCTTGATGGCGATCTCGAGCTGCTCGAAGGGGTCGTCCGGAAACGGCCTGCCGGTGTGCTCCTCGACCACCCTGAGGAACCGCTCGCTAATCTCCTGGAGGTCGGTGGCGGCGAGAGCCACATCCTCTACCACGCCGGCCTTGTGCTTGACCTCCTCGAAAGCCCGATCAAACAGCTTCTCTGGTACCCCCAGCGCCACCTTGCCGAAGAGCTGGATGAATCG
>JAEHCY010000079.1 GCA_016880695.1 Chromatiaceae bacterium
CTGGGCCACTCTGGCATTCAGGTTCCCACCGTGCAGGCGCGCGGTGTGGCGACGACGGGAACCTGTCACTTGCGTCTTGCGGAGGACTACAAAGAATGACGGTACCATTCCTGGAGGCGGGGTCTTATCTGGCGTCAGAGTAGACTTTCCGTCGCCATGCGGAGTTGCGAAAGGTTGCCATGGGTCGCCTCCGCTCTCTCGCTATCCCCCCTTTTCGGGATATACCCTTGCAGCCAGCGCTTGGATAACAACCGTAGCCCGCGCAGATGCGGTGAACCCGGTGAACCGCATCGATCGAGGCCTTCATCCGCGATTGATGGACTTGGTCCCTCCATGGAGTACGGCAGGGGCCGGGCTCAAATATTTCTCGATGACCTTCCGGATACCGGCTGTACCACTTGGACTCTCAAAGCGCCGGTCCCGGTGCACGCCCGGTTGCGCGCCGCCCTGGATCGGTTACGACGCCCTGCAAATGCGTCATCGGCCATTGGTACCTGAAGGTCAGCGTCGGTCGCGGGCACAGATCCAGGAACAGCCCTCAAGAACCGAGGAAACCGCTTCAGGAGTGTGGCGATAAGCTTCACCGCCCCATCTCCCCCGGCTCGAAGTTGGTCAGGTACCACTTTCCATTGACCTGACAGACCCGGCCGATGGCCTTCACCGGCCGGTTGGGCGAGATCACGACGCTGGTTTCGTATTCCTGGCAGTAAGCGCTGCGGGCCTCTCCCTGGAGGGCGAAGATCCCCCCGGCGGCAATCAGGCCCGCGAGAACCCAAGCGGTGAGCGGTTTGCGTGGGGGATGCCACATGCTGGGTACCTCCGGTGGATCAGGGTTTTCCGGGTGGGGGCAGTCCCTTGGGACCTTCGGACCGAGCCCCCTGCTTTGGTTGCATCTTAGCGGCTCCGCGCGACAATCGACGACGCAGCTCGTTTGCGCGAGCCTGGGGTGGGGACGCGGAGCAGGGCCCTGGAATATCGGCTTTGCTGGCCAGGATCGCCCAATCCCTGGTGCGCCTCGCAGCGTCACGAGCTGTCGCAGGGGGGTGGTCTCATGCCTCCTTAGAGAACCGGAGGTCCACCCCATGAACCCAAACCCCTGTAGCGGCAGTCCTCTACCCATCCACCCGACACCCAGCGTCCTGGACGGTGACAACGCCGACCTGGTGGCGCTCTGGTGCCTGCGCATCCTGGTGCGCCTCGGTGGACACCGTGAATTCCCCTCACTCCGCGGCTTGGACAACAGTGAGATCCTGCGTGCCATCGGCCTCGACCACCGGGAGGCCAGCCTTCATGAGCTTCTGCGCCAGCGTCTGGGCCAGCTCGATCGCCTGACCCCGGGGGACTGTGCCACCGCCATCCGCCGTTTCCGTATCACCAGAGCCACCTGGACCCCCGAGGGGTTGCTCGATGCCCTCGCCGCCGCGCAGCGCGCCAAGACCGGTGCCACCCGGCGGCCCATGGGGTTCGCGGCGGTGCTCTAAGAGGTCGGGGTTTGATTGCGGGGAGCGCTATCCGGCCAGCCGATCCGCTCTCCCGATGACCAGCAACCAAAAAACGAGGTACAGGATGGAAACACTGATCATCCTGGCCTTTCTGTTCGGCATGTTCCTGGGGTGGCGGGCGATCCGGAAGAAACGCCGGGAGGAACAGGAACGCCGCCGTGGCCCGCTCTCAGAGGTTCTGGGTATAGCTGGCAGAGACGGGCGGGGGAGCTGAAGAACGAGCCCCATCCGTCGACGAATCGCTCCCGCCAGCGATGCGGTTCACTTCGTTTACCCGCGGCCTACACCGCCGGGTGGAGAATCAGGAGGCCAGGGCGTCGCTGGACGAGCGTAAACAGGAGGATTGCATGCGCGGTTCATGATTCGGTCATCTCAGCACGAGCCACTGGTCTTGCTATACCCAGGCGCACACGGCCCGCGGCAGCGCGAGTCCCCCAGGCACGTTTTCGTCTACACTCACAAGCATGGCGCAGAGGCTTGGCAACCGAGTCAGTTACCCGCGCGTTTCCCTGGAATCCGCCGTGTCAATCAGCCGTAAACGCATTCATCCGCGCGAGCTCGGGTTTCTGGGCCTGGTCGGGAGCATGCTGGTCTTGATCGGGGCGTTTCTGGTCAGCGGTCAGGGTCTGGTCGATCGTCAGGGCAGTGGCTGGCGGCGCATCGATCTCGAGGCCCTGCGGCAGCGTATCGATGCCGGTGACCTGCGCGATCGCGAGGCGGCCTGGTATCACCCGAGCGATGGCGCCGCGAGGGGCGGGGTTCCCGCCGGGGTGCGCCGTGACTGAGGTTCACTGCGAGCTTTGTCCCCGGGAGTGCCTGATCCCCGAGGGCGGGGCGGGCGACTGCCGCGTGCGGGTGAACCTCGGGGGTAAGCTGCGGGCCACCACCTATGGCCGACCCTCGGCGATCCACATCGATCCGATGGAAAAGAAGCCCCTCTATCACTTCCGACCCGGCACCCCGGTGCTGTCCATCGCCACCGCGGGCTGCAACCTCCATTGCCTGAACTGCCAGAACTGGCAGCTCTCGCAGCGGGGCGGGGAGGAGATGGAGCAGATCTACCGGGCCGATCCGGCCGAGATCCTGGCGCTGGCCCGAGACCAGGGTTGCGAGAGCATCGCCTACACCTACTCTGACCCCATCGTTTTTTACGAGTACACCTATGACACCAGTTCCCTGGCCCGAGCGCAGGGGATGCGCAATGTCTTTATCACCGCCGCCTATATCAACCCTGAGCCGTTGCGCCGCCTATGCCGCGTTCTGGACGCCACCAACGCGGACCTCAAGGCCTTCGACGAAGGGTTCTACCGCAGTGTGTGCGGCGCGAGCCTCAAGCCGGTCCTTGATGCCCTGGTCATCTTCCGTGAACAGGGGGTGTGGTTGGAGGTCACCAATCTGGTGATCCCCACCCTTAACGACGACCTTGCCATGATCCGGCGCATGGCGCGTTGGATCCACGATGAGCTTGGCCCCGGCACCCCCCTGCACTTCAGCCGTTTTCAGCCCCAGTACCGGATGCGCAATCTGCCGCCGACGCCGGCGGAGACCCTCAACCGCGCCCGGGCCGAGGCCCTCGACGCGGGTCTGCACTTTGTCTACGTGGGCAATGTGTTTGGGCACGAGGGTAGCACCACCTACTGCCCCCGCGATGGCACCCTGCTCATCCGCCGGGTGGGATTCACCGTCACCGACAATCGGCTTACCGCCGGGGGGCACTGCCCCACCTGCAACGAGCCCATACCGGGAGTTTGGCAATGAGACCCTGTAACCGATCCGATCCGCGCCTGGGCCTCGGGCGACGCGGGTTCCTGGCGGCAGTGGCGGCCCTGTGGGTTGGCCTTGGGATTTTTCCCCTCGCCGCCCGAGGCCGCACCCAGAAGCTGCTTTCCTTGCACGAGGCCGATTTCTACCGGCCCCATGACCTGGCAGGCTGAGATGAACCGGTTTGTCGCCATGATGCTCCGGGTGCTGGGGATGGTGCTGGCCGCGCCCCTGAGTATGGTCTCGATCGCCGCGGAGGAGCCCCCGCGGGTGCGGGAGAGCGCGCTGGCCGGCACCTGGTACCCGGCCGATGCCGATGAGCTCGGTCGCTATGTCGATGGCCTGCTCAACCAGGCGAAGCCACCCGAGCCGCCCCTGGAGGGGACCCTGCGTGCCCTGATTCTGCCCCATGCGGGCTACCTGTACAGCGGCGCGACGGCGGCCACTGGCGTGGCCTTGCTGCGCGGGGCCTCCTACCGGCGGGTGATCGTCCTCGCCCCCTCGCACCGGGGACGGTTCCGGGGCCTCTCCATTGCGGAGGTGGATGCCTACGAAACCCCGCTGGGACGGGTGCCCCTCGACACCCAAGCCGTCGCCGAGCTCCGGCGGTCGCCTTTGGTGGTCGCCGATCCGCAGGCCCACCAGCGGGAGCATGCCATCGAGATCGAGCTGCCGCTGCTGCAGCGGACACTCGAGCCGGGCTGGCGACTGGTGCCGATTCTCGTCGGCGAGATGCGAGCGGAGGACTACCCTGTTGCCGCCGAGCTGCTGCGGCCCCTGGCGGACGAGGGCAGCTTAGTCTTGGTTTCGAGCGACTTCACCCACTACGGCCCCCGCTTCGGCTATCTGCCATTCCCGCCCTCGGCGACCCTGGCCGGGGATATCCGGCGCCTCGACGAAGGGGCGCTCGCGCAGATCGCCGCGCACAGCGCCGAAGGCCTGCTGGACTATCAGGAGGACACGGGGATTAGCGTCTGTGGCATCCGGCCTATCGCGGTGCTGCTCCAGATGCTTCCCGCATCGGCGCGGACCCAGACCCTGGCCTATGCCACCAGCGGCGAGATTACCGGAGACTGGCTTAACTCGGTGAGCTATGCGGTGGTGGCGGTTACCCATGCCCAGCCCCTGTCGGCGGCCGAGATCTCTGCGATCGACACCCGTGCGAAGGCCGAACCACCGCCCTTGACCGAGGCGGAGCTCCGGCTGCTGCACCGTCTGGCGGTGGCGGGGGTGACTTGGGCGGTACGGGGGGAGGACAGCCTGAACGGCGAGGGGGGATTGGATCGGCTGTTGGCGGGGCTTCCCTCGTCGCTACAGCGGCCCGCTGGCGCCTTCGTAACCTTGAAACGGCAGGGCGCGCTGCGCGGTTGCATCGGCACCATCGGTCCACGGAGCCCGGTGTCCCGGGCGGTGTTTGAGAACGGTGTGAATGCGGCGCGCAACGACCGGCGTTTCCGGCCGCTGACCGCGGACGAACTGGGAGACCTGGAAGTGGAGGTGAGTGTGCTCAGTGAGCCTCGTCCCATTGGCGGGCCTGAGCAGTTTCGGGTGGGTGAGCAGGGCGTGATCCTCAAGAAGGACGGACGCCAGGCGGTATTCTTACCGGAGGTGGCGACCGAGCAGGGATGGAGCCGGGAGGAGACCCTCACCCATCTGGCACGTAAAGCCGGGTTGCCTGGGGACGCCTGGCAGCAGGGGGCCGAGCTCGAGGTGTTTCACAGCGAGAAGTTCACCGCGCCCTATCCGCCGGGGCCGGAGTCGATTGCGGTCTCCGCGGGAACCGAGACCGATTCCTCTGACCCGGCGTCGATGGCCAAGGGCCAGGGCGAGCGCTATGATGCCCGCCGCTAGCGGTTGCCGCGATTGACCGAACCCCCCGTCCACGGGGGGTATCCGCCAGCAGGCTAGCGCAACCCCCGCTCGACTACGCGATATCGCCGGACTCGGACGCTGCATGGATCGACAATCAGTAAGCGGCCGTGCGCTGCATCTGACGGTGCTGGCTCTGGCGGCCATCCTCTGGTTTGCTCTGCTCGGTTTCCGCGATCTGGTGGACCCCGACGAGGGACGCTACGCCGACATCCCCCAGGCGATGGTGGTGGGCGGTGACTGGGTCACGCCCCGCCTCGATGGGTTCAAGTACTTCGAGAAGCCGCCACTGCAGTACTGGGCGACGGCGGTGAGTTTCGAGCTTTTCGGTGAGAGCAGCACGAGCGCGCGCCTCTGGCCGGCCCTCATCGGTTTCGCCGGCGCCCTCTGGGGCTGGTATCTCGGGGCTCGTCTGTTCGGTGGTGACGCGGGTTTTTTCACCTTCCTGATCACGCTGAGCCTGTTCCTTTATACCGCTGTCGGTCACCTGTTGACGCTGGACATGGGCCTGAGCGGGTTCCTGTTCCTCGCGGTCGGCTCATTGCTGCTCGCGGAGCAGGAGCAGGCGTGGCCCCGGACGGCGCGCCGCTGGATGGTGCTCGGCTGGGCGGCGATGGCCCTGGCCGTGCTCAGCAAGGGCCTTGTCGGAATCGCCCTTCCCGCCGGGGCGCTGGTGCTCTATAGCCTGTGGCAGCGGGACTGGGGGCTGTGGCGGCGCCTTCTTCTGGTTAAGGGACTGCTGCTGTTTCTGCTCATCGCCGCGCCCTGGTTCCTGTTGGAGAGTCTGCGCAATCCTGAGTTCCCTGGGTTCTTTTTCATCCGCGAGCATCTGCTCCGCTACACCACCACGGCCCACGGAC
>JAEHCY010000608.1 GCA_016880695.1 Chromatiaceae bacterium
CAATCGTCATTCTCAATTCATTACCGGGAGATTTCCAGCCCCCCGATCTCGATCAGCAGCCAGGCATGGCTCGCATACCGAAAGGGGCTGGCGCTCACGGCGGCCTGGGATCGCCTCGCAGCCTCCTCGGCCTGACCCGACGCCTGCGCCTCGGCAAGCCCGCGGCTCAGGCGGATGACCACCGCCGCCGGGGACGGGAGGGGGGCATCTTCGAGGGCGGGCTCAGCGGGCACATCGGGCAGCAAGGAGCGCCCCGCTAACCGCCAGCCCCCGGCATAGAAACGCTCCCAGGCCACACCAAGCAGGCGCACCGCCAGCTCCCGGTCGGCCGGAGAGCCAGCAACCTCCGCCCAGCGGGCCAAACCTTGGGCGACATAGGCGTAGTCCTCGAGCGACGCCTCGCCCAGCTCGCCAGACCCCGAACGCGCCCGCAGCAGCCGACTCCCGTCCCATAGGCGCCCCACCACAACCTCGCGCACCGCGCGGGCGGCCTCGGCGAAACGCGGCTCGGCGAATACCCGGTACCCCTCGGCGAGTGCAGTGAGCATGAGCCCGTTCCAGCCGGCGAGAACCTTCTCGTCCTTCGGCAGCCCCCGCTTGCCGCGAACCTCGAGCAGCTTGGCCCGGGACGACGCGAGCAGGGCTTGCGCCTCGGCCAGGGACAAACCGAGGGCCGCTGCGGCCAGGCCGAGCCCCTCGGCGGGAAGCGGCAGATGCCCCGCGGGGAACCGGGCGGGCCCCCGCAAACCCCAGAGTCGCACGATCAGGGCCAGTTCCGGTGGCGTCAGCCAGCGCTCCAGGTCCGCCGGCTGCCAGAGATAGTAGCCCCCCTCCACCCCCTGGTCGTCCACCGCGGAGAGGCTGGCGATGAAGCCGCCCGCGGGGCCGCGCATCTCGCGCAGGGTGAACTCGAGGGTTTCCCGGGCCACCTCGCGATACCCCGGCTGCTCCAGTAGCTCCGCCGCGCGCAGATACAGGGGCACCATCAGCGCCTGGGTGTAGAGCATCTTCTCGAAATGCGGGGTCTGCCAATCCGGATCGACCGTGTAGCGGAAAAAGCCACCGCCGAGCGCATCATGCAGGCTGCGGCGCGCGATCTGCTCGAGCGTGAGTCGCAGCAACCCCGCCAGGGCGGGGTCGGGCCTGCGCGCCTGAAGCTCCAGGAGCACCGCGAGGTTCGGCTCCATGGGGAAGCGGGCCTGGTCACCGAACCCCCCTTGGAGCTCGTCGCCTAGGGCGAGGGCCTGGGCCTTGAGGTGCCCGGCGAGGTCGCCCGGCGACGGCAAGGTCCCGGGATCAGGGGGGATCGGCGACGCCTCAAGCGCCTGTGCCGCCTCCCGGGCGAGGCGTGCGAGCCGTTTGGGGTCCTCCGCCCAGAGCTGCCGCATCTCCCGGAGCACGAGGCCGAAACGCTCGGGAGGCAGATAGGTCAGGCCCAGCAGGGGATAGCCCTCGGGGGTGAGGATCACATTCAGCGGCCACCCCGCCTGCCCGCTGGTGCGCTCGGTGAAGCGGATCAGCCGCTCATCGAGGGCGGGATGCAGCTCGCGGTCGAGCTTGACCGGAATGAAGGCCCGGTTGAGCAGCGCCGCGATTTCGGGGTTGCGGAAGCTCTCGCGCTGCATGACGTGACACCAATGGCAGGCGAAATAGCCGCTGGAGATGAAGATGGGCCGATTCTCGGCGCGCGCCCGCTCGAGCACCGCCCGCGACCAGTCCTGCCAGGCGACCGGGTCGGCCGCATGCATCGCCAGGTAGGGGGAAGGGTGGTCGCGCAGGGCATTGCTCAGGGGCGGGGCCTCTTCGGCACCCGCCACCGTGGCGGCGAGCCACCCGAACAGGACTGCGAGTGCCGAGCGGCCCTGGGGGCGGGCGGGTCCGACCGCCCCGCTAGGGGGCATCCAGTTGTTCCAGGATGTTTCTCGCCACCCGCCGCTGGTCCTCGTTCCCCTCCTCGAGCACCTG
>JAEHCY010000080.1 GCA_016880695.1 Chromatiaceae bacterium
GCGGCGCGCGCCGCACCGAAGCGACTGCGCTGCTGGGCTTTCGCATCCACCCGGGTGGAGAGGTGAGTCCGGCGCCGAAGGCCATCGAGCGGTTCAAGGATCGGGTGCGCGAGCTCTGGGATGCCCGGCAAAGCCTCACCAGCGAGCAACTGCGCGACCAATGGCAAAGCTACATCAGCGGATGGTGGAACACCTTCCGCTACGCCAACTGGCGCCGCGAGGTCCACGCCCTCTCCGGCTGGATCAGACGGCACATGCGTAAGTGCTTCTGGTTGCGGTGGCATGATCGTCACGGAAGACACAACGCACTGCGCCGTTTGGGCGTGCGTGGACGCCGGCTGGGGGTGGCCGGTTGTCGGCGTGGGGCCTGGTTCATGGCCCGCCACGTCGTCATCGAGGAAGCGCTCAAAACCGCTACGCTCACTCGGCATGGGTTCGTACTACCTTGGACGCTCGCGGGCTAAGCTCGCTGGGCTCAACCGCCGGATGCGGAAAACCGCATGTCCGGTGGTGTGGGAGGGCTGACGGGCGCAATCCCGTCAGCCCGACCCGATCGGCCCTCCGCGTGGGCACAGAAACCCTGCCCACCCGGCGACCCGGTTACCGGGCCACGGCCAGATACCGCGTCATTGTTTTCCACCGCGTGGGGTGGGCACGATTTCCATGCCCACGCGGGGAAGACGCCAGCTCACCACCATTTCCGCCGCTTGAAGAAGACCAGCAGGCCGATGACCGTGGCGATGATGACCAGCCAGACGAAGGGATAGCCGTAATACCAGCGCAGCTCCGGCATGGACCAGGGGCTCTGGGGGTTGTCGAAGTTCATGCCGTAGATGCCGGTGATGAAGGTCAGCGGAATGAACAGGGTGGAGATGACGGTGAGCACGCGCATGATGTCGTTGAGGCGGTTGCTCACGCTCGCGATGTACATTTCGAGCAGGCTGGCGGTCATCTCGCGGTAGGTCTCGATCAGGTCCAGGATCTGAATGGTGTGATCGTAGCAATCACGGAAATAGATCCGTGCCCCCGGGGTGATCAACGCCTGATCCCCACGCAGTAGCCCGTTCACCACCTCCCGCTGGGGCCACAGCATGCGCCGCAGCAGGAGCAGCTCGCGCTTGATCTGGTGGATGTGCACCCGGGTGTCCCGCCGCGGTCGGGCGACGAGCTGTTCGTCCAGCGCCTCGATCCGTTCACCCACCGCCTCGAGCAGCGGGAAACCCGCGTCGATGATGAGATCGATCAGGGAATAGAGCAGGTAATCGCTGCCGCGGCTTGTAAACAGGCCCGCGCGTCGTCGTAGCCGCTCGCGCACGGGCTCGAACGGATCGCTGGCCCCCTCGTGGAAGCTCACCAGGAAACGTGCCCCGGCAAACAGGCTGACCTGCTCCACCCGGATGCTGTCCTCCCCGAGCACCGGCCGGTTGAGGATGGCGAAGATGTGGTCGCCGTAGGCCTCGAGCTTGGGTCTCTGACCCGTGTTCATGGTGTCCTCGAGCGCCAGCTCATGGAGGCCCAGCAGCTCCCCAAGCTCCCGCACCGCCTCCGGCGAGGCGTTGCCCTGCACGTGGATCCAGGTCACCGTGTCCGCCGAGAGGTAAGGTCGGCACTCGCCGGGGGCGGTGAAATCCTGCTCCCGGTACTGGGTGCCGTTGTAGTCCACCAGTCGAAAGCGCGGCGCGATGGGGGTGGCTGCCTGGACCAGGGTGCCCGGCGAGGTGCCGGGTGGGTGATAGCGTTTGTGGAAGAGACGCATGGGCGTGGGTGTCGAGGGATCAGAGGAGGATCGAGCGCATTCTAACCGACCTCCTCCGCCGGAGCGTCAGGGGCGCAGGGGGCTGTTTGCGCCGCGGCGCGGTGCTCGATCCACCGGAGGAGGCGAGTCCCGCGATCTTCCGATGCGCACGCCACCCCAGGGTGACTGGCGCCATTTTGGCGCGCGGTTTCGCCGAGGCGGATAATCCGCGCTACATCAAATTGGCACCGTTCCCGGTGAGGGTCCCGAGGCCCCATCCATGCCGAACCTGAGCGATCGCCGCCTCATCTACGCCGCCACCTTCCTGCGCGCGCTCGCGACCGGGATGCTGGGTGTGCTGCTCGGTGTCTACCTGGCCCGGCTTGGCTTTTCCCCGACCGAGATCGGGGGGTGCTGGCGGCGGGTCTCGCGGGGGCCACCCTTGCCGTGCTGGCCGTCACCCTGGCGGGGGATCGCATCGGGCGCCGGCGCCTGCTGGTGGGGCTGGGGCTACTGGCCGGGATCGGTGGGCTTGGCGTGGCGGCGGTCTCCGGCTTCTCGGCCGCGCTGGCAGGGGCGCTGATCGGCATGCTCAACGGCATGGGCCGCGACCGCGGCGCCTCCCTGGTGCTGGAGCAGGCCATCTTGCCCGCCACGGTGGGGGAGGGCGAGCGCACTCGGGTCTTCGCCTGGTACAACCTGCTACAGGATATTGGCCAGGCCCTGGGGGCGCTGGCCGCCGGCGTTCCGTCCCTGTGGGCCGGGGGCGGCGACGAGCTCCTGCCCCTGCGGGTGGGTGTCGGGGTGTGTGCCCTGCTGTTTGTCCTCTCGGGTCTGCTGTGTCTGGGCCTCGGCCCGGCGGCGCAGGCGCGCGCGGTGGGCGGGGAGGGTGTGCGTCTGTCCCC
>JAEHCY010000609.1 GCA_016880695.1 Chromatiaceae bacterium
ACGTCCGGTCTGAGGCGCGCCAATGCCGCGCGAACTTGCTCGGCCACCGTTATATCCACATCGGTTCTTACTAATGGAAATATTTCGTGTCGCTTCCCGAAAACATCTACCAGACCACAGCCGAAAAGTCCGGCCGCACCTGTGATGGCAACTCGCATCGTGATCCCTTTCATGACGATTGTCACTTTTCATCGTATCACAGCAAATTCCGTCCCGATTTCGCAACGTCGTTCTGTTTCCTGGCATCTAGGTAAGGGAGTAGTCCAACTGAAGGAGGATGATATTAATGGACATGCCCCACTCTCCCTCCTTCCGAGCCTGACCGCCCAGCAATTCCGATAGCGGGTGGGTTCTGGGTCTCGAGGAACCCAACGCCCGTAGGCCCCGGCGCCGATCAGCGACTCGATCCCGGGGCAGCAGCGGCCAACAGCCTCTGGATCGGGTCACGCAACCGACCACACCCCAACCATCGAGAGAATCAGCACATGAGCCTCACCCTCAACCAACCCGTTCCCGATCTTGAGGTCAGTGTCACCGGCGGCCGGCGGCTTCGGCTCTCGGAGCTCCACGGCCAGGCCCTGGTGCTCTACTTCTACCCCAAGGCAAGCACCCCTGGCTGCACCCAGGAGGGGCAAGACTTCCGCGACGCGGCCGCAGACTTCGCCGCGGTGCCGGCAACCCTCCTCGGGGCGTCCCGCGACAGCCTCAAGGCCCAGGATAATTTCAGGGCCAAACAGGGATTCCCCTTCGACCTGGTGACCGATACCGACGAGGCCCTGTGCAGCCTCTTCGACGTCATCCGTCTGAAAAACATGTACGGCAAACAGGTACGCGGCATCGAGCGCAGCACCTTCCTCATCGACCGCGACGGCATCCTTCGCCGCGAGTGGCGCAAGGTGGCGGTGAAGGGTCATGTGGCCGAGGTGCTCGCGGCGGCGCGACAGCTCCACTCGGCCTGATCCAACCCCAGATCTCCGCCCGCACCGGCTACGACGCCCGGCCATGACCCGCCGCCGCCCAGACGATCACTGTCTCTTCGTGCTCGACACTAACGTGCTGATACACGATCCCTCGGCCCTGTTCCGTTTCCAGGAGCACGACATCTTTCTCGCCATGGTGGTGCTCGAGGAACTCGACGCGGGCAAAAAGGGGCTCTCCGAGGTGGCGCGCAACGTTCGCCAGGTCAGCCGGTTCCTCGACGAGCTCATGGGCCGCGCCAGCAAGGCGGAGATTGATGCCGGAATCCCCCTGCACAGCCTGCTCAAGAACGAGGCACCCAAACGGCCCACCACCGGCCGGCTCTATTTCCAGACCCGGCATCTACCGCTGCGCCTGCCCGAGTCGCTGCCGGGGAACACGGCGGACAACCAGATCCTCGCCACCACGCTCGCGTTGGGCGCGGAGTTCCCGGAGCGCCGCGTTGTCCTGGTCTCCAAGGACATCAACCTGCGGATCAAGGCCGCGGTGCTGGGGATCCCCGCTGAGGACTACGCCAGCGACCAGGCCCTCGACGACGCGAGCCTGCTCTACAGCGGATCCACCCGACTCGGCCCGGATTTCTGGGACACCCACTCCAAGGCGCTGGGCGCCTGGAAGGAGGAGGGGCGCACCTTTTACCGGGTCACGGGACCCGAGGTGCTCGGCTGGTATCCCAACCAGTGCCTCTTTGTCGAAGACAAAAACCCCCTCGATGCCATCGTCCGCAACAAGCCCGCGCCCGAAACCGCCGTGATCGAGCGGATCGCCGACTACACCCACCCCCGGCGCAGCGTTTGGGGCATCCAGGCCCGTAACCGCGAGCAAAATTTCGCCCTCAACCTGCTGATGGACGCCGATCTCGACTTCGTGTCCCTGATCGGGGCGGCGGGTACGGGCAAGACCCTGCTCGCCCTTGCCGCCGGGCTGACCCAGGTGCTGGACCACACCCGCTATCGCGAGATCATCATGACCCGGGTGACGGTGCCGGTGGGCGAGGATATCGGCTTCCTGCCCGGCACCGAGGAGGAGAAGATGACGCCCTGGATGGGGGCGCTGATGGATAACCTAGAGGTGCTCGCCCAGCCCGAAGGGGGCGAGTGGGGGCGGGCAGCCACCAACGACCTCCTGCGCAGCCGTATCCGCATCCACTCCCTCAACTTCATGCGCGGGCGCACCTTCCTCAACAAGTACATCATCCTCGACGAGGCGCAGAACCTTACCGCCAAGCAGATGAAGACCCTGATCACCCGCGCCGGCCCAGGGACCAAGATCGTCTGTCTCGGCAACATCGCCCAGATCGACACCCCTTACCTGACCGAGACCACCTCCGGGCTCACCTATGTGGTCGACCGCTTCAAGCACTGGGAGCATAGCGGCCACATCACCCTGGTGCGGGGAGAGCGTTCACGGTTGGCGGATTTCGCCTCCGCCGAGCTCTAGCTCCGCCAGGCCCGTTCACCCCCTCACCGCGGTTGCGGCCAGGCGCAGAGCGAACCCCCGCTGCTCGATTGCGACGCGGTGCCTGTTTTGCCCCGCGGCCCGCGAACCCCCATGGTAGGATGTAGCCGACGAGCAAGGTACTTCACCCAGATCGGTCCCTCACTGACTGAGGTTCGGCGGGGTGCGGTACTCGCGGGTGGTAGGCCCACTACGACTTGGCTCAGAACAGTCCTCGAGAGGGCGGCCGCGGGGCGAACAGCGCTTATCCGACCGGGTCAGAGTCCCGTTCGACTCGAATAGGCGCGCAGCGCCGTATCGAGGGACCCTGGGGAATCGCCTTGCAGCCCAAGGCATGTGCAGGGCCAAGTGAGGCCCACTACAGTCGCTGGATTCGAAGACTTCGTTTCATGATCCGGAGTGCTTACCCATGGGGGATATCGCGGGAAAGGTGGTCATCCTCACCGGTGCCGGAGGCAACCTCGGGCGGGCGGTGGCGCTGGCTTTTGCCGGGCAGACGGCCCGCCTGGCCCTGGTGGATCTGAAACGGGAAGCGCTGGAGCGGACCCGCGCCGCCCTTCCCGCGGAAACGGAAATCCTCCTGGTGGCGGCCGACCTCATCAATGCCTCCGAGGTCGCCGACCTGGCCGAGCGGGTGCGTCACCACTACGGCCACATCGATGTTTTGGTCAACGTCGCCGGCGGCTTCGCCATGGGCCCGCCCCTGCACGAAACCGAGGACCGCGACTGGGACCAGATGCTCAACCTCAACGCCCGCACCCTGTTCAACACCTGCCGGGCGGTGATCCCCCACCTGCTGGACCGAGGCGGCGGACGCATCGTAAATATCTCGGCCCGCGCCGCCCGCGAGGGCCGCGCCCGCATGGGGCCCTACTGCGCCTCCAAGGCGGCGGTGATCACCCTCACCGAGACCCTGGCAGCCGAGCATAAGCTCAACCAGATCAACGTCAACTGCATCCTGCCCGGCACCCTCGACACCCCTGAGAACCGCGCCGCCATGCCAGAGGCGGACTTCTCCCGCTGGGTCCCCCCCGCCGCCTTGGCCGACGTCATCCTGTTCCTGGCCTCCGATGCCGCGCGCGCCGTCACCGGTGCCGCCATCCCGGTCTACGGGCAGAGCTGACCCGCCCCCATGTATCCTCCAACCGCCGCAATCGCCCTGCTGCTTGCCCTGCTCATGGGAGCCCCCCCCGCCTGGGCCGCGGCCGATGCGGTGGACGAGGCGACGGCACGGTTCCTGATCGAAGCCGTGACCGCGGCCTCCGACTACGACCAGTTTCAGGCCCGCTGCCGCAACGATGTCTCGGGTCGGCGCAGCGAGAACCTCAACAAGCTGCTGGTAAACAAGTTCCGCCTGACCCTCACCGGGGTCCAGGACAAGTATTTCCCCGAGCGCTCCTACCGCCTGGTCCAACCGCGGCTACAACAGGAGTTCCTCGAACGGCTCAACGGCATCGGCGGCTGCCCAGGGGCCAAGGAGCAGGGGCTCCTCGAGCAACTGCGCACCCGCTACGAAGCCCTCTACGACCGGCTTCAATCCTTGCCCTAGGCGCGCCTGCCGCCAGCGCCGCTGGCCGATCACCACCCGCAGGGCGCGGATCTCCCCCTCGAGGTGAGCAGAGTCCTGGGTAGAAGGAGCATCCAAACCGCTAAGGCCGAATCCAGGATAACCGGTTGGCACCGATGTGGCGTCAGTGCCCCAGCAACAGGTCCTTGGCCTGATTGATCTTGGCCGCCAGGTAGTTCGACCCACCCCGGTCGGGATGCAGCTTCTGCATCAGCCGGCGGTGGGCGGCACGGATCTCCTCTTCCCCTGCCGCGGGTCCCACCCCCAGCACGGCGGCGGCCTCCTCCCGGCTCATGGGGCCCGAGGGTTCGACCAACGGTGCCTGTCCCGCCCCGACCTTGGCACGCCAGACGTCACCCTGGGTACGATCGAGGTAGGCCTCCAGCACCGCCGCGGACTGGGCGTCCTCGGCCCGCCAGCGCGCGAGGAGCTCGAGCAGCGGATCGAGGCCGAGCTCGCTCAGGCGCCGGCCCTGGTAGGCACCCTCCAGCACCAGGCCGTCCATAGCGCCGCTGTGGTGATCGAGGCTCATCTCCACGAAGCGGGTGCGGATGGACGAGCTCTGCCCGCCGCCCGCGGTGCCTGCGGCTGCGGGCGCGCTGCGCAGACCCAGCGAGGCCGCCAACTGCCGCAGCATGGGCACCAGCCGCAACAGATTCACCACCCGCACGATCGCCGGTATCGCGGCGCTGATGACAGCGAACAACCAGGGCAACCGCCCAGTGGCGGCCAGGGCAACCAGGGTGCCTATCCCCCCCCAGAGGGCCAGCTTCTTGAGCCAGAAGCGCACCTGCTGCGGCGGGGTACGCACAAACCAGCGCACCAGCAGGAACAGGCCTGCGACGACCGCGACCAGGATGAGAATGCGGCCCAAACCCTAGCCCCGGTGCAACTGGTGGGTGAGCCGCAGCACCGCCTCGCCGCGCGTCTCTCCCCAGCGCTCGAGCGCCGCGCGCCCGCCCGCGGCGAACACCGCCACGGCACTGAGGAGATCGCGCAACTGCTGCGGGCTAGCGGCATCGAAGTGGCAGTACGCCCCGCCACTGAGGCGGGCCATCTGCCGGAAGCTGCGCTCGGCGAGCGGATCCTGGCCCTCCTGGAACAGAAACAGCGGCACGCCCAGGATCCCGAGCTGACCCGCCACCGCGGCCAGCTCGTCGGCGAGCTCCTCTACGCAGTCCCCGACAAACACCAGGGCATCGACCTTGCGCCGGCCGGTCTCCTCCAGGGCGTGGCGCAGGACGCGGGCAATCTGGGTGTAGCCCGCCAGGCAATGGACCCGCCGCATCTGCCTGAGCAGGTCCTCCGCCGCACTCGACCAGGGCCCCGCCTCGAGCTTGAGGTAACCCCGGTAGTGGCAGAGCTGGATCTCCAGCCCCCCCAGCGCGCTCGCCTCGCGAAACATCTCCGCCTGGATCTCCGCCGCCTGGGCCCAGGTGGGCTCCCGGCTGGCGGTGGCGTCCATGGCAAAGATCAGCCGGCCGCGGGGACCGCTGCGGGGGGCCTTTGGGGCGGCCGCCACCTGGCGGAGGAAGGCCTCCACCTCTAGATCATTGGAATGGCGTTCGAGGGATTTACTGTCGTCGCTCATAGGGAGACTGGCCCGGCGGATTGGGAAAAGGGCGCCTGCTCGAAGCAATATCGGGGCAACCGACCCCCAGATGCAACTACTCGCCGCGCGGATCCGGAACCGACCGCCGCGGCAACCCCTCGCCTGGCCGATGCACGCCCCATCCGCCATAATCCAGAGGCATGGCCACCCCCGCCAAACCCCTTGAAGCATGAGCCGCTCCCCGCCGCTCCCCGCCGGTTGCCCCCACCCATGACCGGGCCCACCCCAAGGGACTGGCTGATCGCCTGCTTGCGGGGCTCTCCGCTACCCTGGTCCACCGCCGGTGGGCCTGCCTTCGCCGAGGCCCTGTGGCAGAGCGCGCAGGCGGAGGGCGTGCTCCCGCTGATGCAGCACCGGCTCAACACCACCGGGGCGTTGGATCGGCTCCCGGCGGACCTGCGCCGGCGCCTCGGCACCGCCGTCAAGCAGGCCGCCGCCGCGGAGCATCTCGGGCAGGAAGAGCTCCGCGAGGTGCTGGCCGAGCTCGCCGGGATCGGTATCGAACCGCTGTTGATGAAGGGTACCTCGCTGGCCTACAGCCTCTACCCCCTGGCCTACCTGCGCAGCCGCTGCGACACCGACCTGCTGGTCCCCGACCGCCCAACCGCCGAGCGGGTCTGGCAATGCCTGCAACCACGCGGTTACCAGCGGCCCATGACCATCAGCGGCAACCTGGTGAGCCACGAATTCTCCTGCTGGAGGGCCGGAACCCTGGGCCTCGTCCACACCCTCGACATCCACTGGCGGTTGAGCAACATGCACCGCTTCGCCGCCGCGCTCGGCTTCGAGGAGCTGACCGCCCAGGCCATCCCCCTGCCCGCCCTCGGCCCCCACGCCCAGGGTCTGGGGCCCGCACACGCCCTGCTCCTCGCCGCCATGCACCGCATCGCCCACCTCGCCGACGGCAGCGTCAATCGGCTGATCTGGCTGTGGGACATTCACCACCTGGCGCAATCCCTCAGCGCCGCCCAGTGGGACGAGCTGCAAAATCTGGCACGACACACCGGGCAATGTGGGGTCTGCCTCGAGGGTCTCACCCGCACCGCGGAGACCTTTGCAACCGCCCTGCCCGCCGATCTCCTCGCCGAGCTACGCCTGGGCGCCGAGGGCGAGGACTTCGACCCGCGCCAATCCGCCACCCGCCTCGGGGTGGAGCTGAGCAACCTCAAGAGTCTGGATTCCTGGCCAGCACGCCTTGCGCTGATCGCCGAGCATCTCTTCCCCGACGCCGAGTACATGCGGGCGAAGTACCCCTCCTCCGCGCGGGCACGGCTACCGCTCCTGTATCTTCGGCGGATACTGGAAGGGATCCCGAAGCTCTGGCGCTCGCACACCGGCTAGGCCAGCTCGGGGGCCGGCACAACCCCCGATCCCCAGCCCCTGTAGGAACCGCGCCCTCTCGGCGACAGCTTCAGCGCCGGACGGGATATTCCAATCTCCCCGTCGGCCGGAGGGCTGGCCGCCTACCGGCGGCCGGGGCACCCACGCTAACCGCGCTGCACCATCCAGTCGCCCAGCACCAGCGCATCCATGCGCGTACGCAGGAAGC
>JAEHCY010000610.1 GCA_016880695.1 Chromatiaceae bacterium
GAATGCTCCCCCTTCCTACGCAGTGGAAGAGAGACAACACTGAAGAGGCCCGGATCGAGCGAAAAATACGCGCCTTTGCGTACCCAGTCTCCGCAAAACTACCGAAGGCGGTCTGCCTCGTTGTCCCAGTGCTCCGGTTAGGCTTCAGGCACGCCCTTCGGATGCAGAAAGGGTCAAGCTACCCAGTTCTCCAGTTGCAGGCCAGGCACACGGCTGAATTCCGCTTCGTTGTTGGTGATCAGAATCAGCCCCTCACTGCGCGCATGGGCGGCGATATGCAGATCATTTACGCCTATGGGCGTGCCGGCACGTTCCAGTAGGGTACGAATCTGGCCATAGTGCTGCGCCGCCTTAGGCGTGTAAGGCAGCACGTCCAGGCGACTGACGAAATCCTCGACCACATTCAGGTTGTCAGCCGGACGGCTACTTTTTTCCGCACCATGCAACAGCTCGGCCAGGGTGACGACGGAAATTGCCATGCGCGCGGCATGCGCATTGAAAGTCGCCAACACTTCCTGTGGTCGACGCTTGATGACATAGATGACGATATTGGTATCGAGCAGATAAGCAAGCATTACAACGGCTCGCGCTCAGGCTGCTGCTGATCGGCCCGGGTTTCCAAGAAATCATCGCTGACCTTCTGGCCACCCAGAAAAAAACTGTCCCAAGCCGATTCCAGCGGCGCGATGATGCGCTCCTTGCCCCGTGCGCGCACGCTGACCCGCTTGACGCCGTCCGGCAAGCGTAACTCAGCGGGCAGGCGCACGGCCTGGGTGCGGTTGTTTGTGAAAACAGTCGAAGTCGCCATGTTGCAGGTCGCCTCAGCATGTATATGGCACAAGTATATTGCCGCATGCCGGGCGCGGCAAGCGCGTCAATACCGTAAGAGGGTCGGCATAAGCCGCTCTGATTGCGGTATTTTCCCCGAGGATGTGCCGCGCTTTTCGTAGCCCGCGCAGGATGCGGTGAACCTAGTGAACCGCATCGATCAAGACCTTCATCCGCGATTGAAGCGGTTGGTTCCTCACCGCATCCTACGGCCCTCGGCTCCCGGATCAGCCCTCAGCCATGCCCTTCCGCTTCCACCGGTAGTAGATCGCCGGGATCACGAACAGCGACAGCAGCGGCGCGGTGATCATGCCCCCCACCATGGGCGCGGCGATGCGCTGCATCACCTCCGAACCGGTTCCGCCACCCATCATGATGGGCAGGAGCCCGGCGATGATCACCGCCACGGTCATGGCCTTGGGCCGCACCCGCATCACCGCGCCCTGCAGGATGGCCTCCCGCAGATCGGTCGCTGACGCCAAGCGGCCCTCGGCCTTGAACGTGGCGACGGCGTTGTCCAGGTAGACCAGCATCACCACGCCGATCTCGGCGGCCACCCCAGCCAGGGCAATCAGGCCCACGGCGACCGCCACCGAGAGGTGATAGCCCAGCAGATAGATGAACCAGAACCCGCCCACCAGGGCCAGGGGCAGCGAGATCATCACCAGCAGGGCCTCGGGAATGCTGCGGAAGGTGAGATAGAGCAGGGCGAAGATGATCAGCAGCGTAAGGGGCACCACCTGATAGAGCTTGGCTTGGGTGCGCAGTAGGTATTCGTACTGGCCGGACCAGCTAATCGAGTACCCCGGCGGAAGAGACACCTGCTCGCGCACCACCTGTTGGGCCTGGCGGATGTAGGTACCCAGATCCACCCCGCGGATGTCGACGAAGGTCCAGCCGTTGGGACGCGCGTCCTCGCTCAGGATCATGGGTGGGCCATCCACGATCACCACCTCGGCGATCTGCCCCAGGGGAACCTGGGCGCCGGTGGGGGTGACCAGCGGCAGCTCGCGGAGCTTCTCCACATCGTCGCGCTGCTCGCGGGGAAAGCGGAGATTCACCGGATAGCGCTCCAGGCCCTCCACCGTCTGGGCGATGTTCAGCCCACCCACCGCGGCGCCGACGATCTCGTTGATGTCGCCGATGTTGAGCCCGACGCGGGCGGCCTCCACGCGGTTTGGGCGGATCTCGATGTAGCGACCGCCGGTGACGCGCTCGGAATAGGCGGAAGTGGTGCCCGGCACCTGGCGTACCGCGCGCTCGACCTCGCGGCCGATCTGCTCGATCACCTTGAGGTCGGGGCCCGCCACCTTGATGCCCACGGGGGTCTTGATGCCGGTGGCGAGCATGTCGATGCGGGTCTTGATGGGCATCACCCAGGCGTTGGTCACCCCCGGGAAGCGCACCGTGCGGTCCAGTTCCTCGATCAGATGGGCCACCGTCATGCCCTCGCGCCATTCGGACTGGGGCTTGAGCTGGATCAGGGTCTCGATCATGTTGAGCGGGGCGGGGTCGGTGGCGGTTTCGGCCCGGCCGATCTTGCCGAACACCCGCTTCACCTCCGGGAAGCGGGCGATGAGCCGGTCGGTCTGCTGCAGCAGCTCCTGGGCCTTGCCGATGGAGAGCCCCGGCAAGGTGGTGGGCATGTACAGAAGATCCCCCTCGTAGAGCTCGGGCATGAACTCCGAGCCCAGGCCGGAGGCGAGGCGGGCGACGGCCGGTACCCCCTCGAAGGCCCCGCGCCAACCCGCCGCGAGCGCCTCCTGCCAGGCATCCAGGCGCTGCAGCGCACCTTCGGTCCAGCCGCCGGCTTGGTGCGGTGGGACCACGGCAGCCAGCCGCAGGGGCCACTTCAGGGGCTCGAGCACTCCACCGATGCCGTACCAGGGGATGAGCAGGCTCGCCGTGGCCAACCCCGCGACCAGGATGCTGGTCCGAGGGATTGCCAGCACCGCGCGCAGGGCGGGCCGGTAGAGCAGGATCAACAGTCGGATTAGGGGATTGGCCATTTCGTTGGGGATACGGCCGCGGATGAAGTAGCCCATGAGCACCGGGACCAGGGTTACCGCCAGTCCCGCCGAGGCGGCCATGGCGTAGGTCTTGGTGTAGGCGAGGGGCGAGAACAGCCGCCCCTCCTGAGCCTGCAGGGTGAACACCGGCAGAAAGCTCAGGGTGATGATCAGGAGCGAGAAGAACAGCGCCGGCCCCACCTCCCCCGCCGCCTCGGTCACCACCCGCCAGTGCTCGGTGCCCTTGGGTGCCTCGCCGTGGATCTGGCGGTAGCGCTCCAGGTGCTTGTGGGCGTTCTCGATCATGACGATGGCCGCATCCACCATGGCGCCGATGGCGATGGCGATGCCCCCGAGCGACAAGATGTTGGCCGCCACCCCCTGATGGTGCATGACGA
>JAEHCY010000611.1 GCA_016880695.1 Chromatiaceae bacterium
GAAGCTGAGGTAGAGCACCGGGGCGGAGAAGCCGCCCAGCATCGCCACCGCCAGCTCCAGATCGACGAAGCGGCGCGCCAGGTCTCCCTCGAGCCAGCGGGAGAGCCAGGCGCCGAAGCCCATCGGGCGCTGCGGGCGCTCGCGCTTATGCCCGGTGCCCGTTTGGTGATTGCCGGCAACGACGACGAGGGTTACACCCCCAAGCTGCGGGTTCTGGCGGCGGAGCTCGGCGTGGCCGAGCGGGTGCGCTTCGTCGGTCCGGTGGTCGGGGCGGACAAGGAGGCACTGCTCGGGCGGGCGAGCCTGCTGTTGCTGCCTTCGTACTCGGAGAACTTCGGCAACGTGGTGCTGGAGGCGTTGGCGCGGGGCTGTCCGGCGGTGGTCACACCCGAGGTGGGCGCGGCCGAGGTGGTGCGCGCCGCGGGCGGGGGGGTGGTGGTGGCGGGCGAGCCCGAGGTTTTAGCGGGGGCGGTCAGCGCACTGCTGGAGAACCCCGAGCGGGCGGAGATGGGGCGGCGTGGTCAGCAGTACGTAACTGCGCAGTTCACCTGGGCGGCCGTTGCGGAGCGGATGGAGGCGGCTTATCGCGGTCTCGGCCAGGTTGCATAGGAGGCCAGCCTGCTGGCCGAACGGAAGAATCGCGGTGCGCAGCCCCGCTCCCACAGGGAAGAGACAGTGACACGAGGTGCGCAGTGTCCCGTTTCCCCAGAGATGCTGCGGTGGCGGCGGGTTCCAGTAGCGGGTTAGTTGGCGACGCGGATGATTGCGGTCAAATGCATGTATCTTTGCGACGCTCGGGAGCCGATGCGAGGTTGGGGGCAGGTATGACCCTCCGGGTTCCGCGTCCATAATCCGAACCCAACCGGACGAAGCGATGCCCGTCTCCGTGATGATCTTCACCCTGAACGAGGAGGTCCACCTTCCCCTTTGCCTCGCGGCTCTGGGATGGTGCGATGATGTGATCGTGGTGGACTCCTTCAGCAGCGACCGTACCGAGGATATCTGCCGGGAGCGCGGGGCGCGGTTCTTTCAGCACCCCTTCGAGGGGTTCGGGGCGCAGCGCAACTGGGCGCTGGATCACGTCCCGATCCGCCACGACTGGGTGTTGATCCTGGACGCCGACGAGCGAGTGCCCCCCGAGTTGGCGGAGGAGTTGACCGCTATTGCCTCAGAGGACCCCGCTGGGGTCGGCAGTTATCGGGTTCGGCGACGATTCTTCATGTGGGGTCGCTGGCTGAAGCACAGCAGCCTTTACCCCACTTGGGTGGTTCGCTTTGTGCGGCGCGATCGGGTGCGCTACCTCAATCGCGGTCATGCGGAAACCCAAGAGGTGCGCGGTGAGGTGCGCGATCTCCAGCACGACCTGATCGACGAGAACCTCAAGGGTATCGACGAGTGGTTCGAACGGCAGAACCGCTACTCGCGCAAGGATGCCCTGCACGAGCTGGAGCAGGCGCGGAACGCACCGCCCTGGAGCCGGTTGTTCGTCGGTGATGCGCTGGAGCGGCGCGTGGCGCTCAAGGCGCTCGCTGCGCGCTTGCCGGCGCGGGGATTGCTCTATTTTCTCTACGCCTATGTTTGGCGGCGTGGTTTTCTCGACGGGCGCGACGGGTTGGTGTTCTGTCTGATGCGGGCCCTGTATCAGACGATGGTCGGGGTGAAGAAGTATGACGCGCGGCGAAACCGGGCATGAATGAGGCACCCCGGGTGCGGAATACCCCAGCCGACTACGGCTACCGCAACGCTGAGCTGACCTGGTCGAGCCATTACCTCTGGCCCGTTCTGCGGCGCCAGGTGGAGGCGCGGGATTGGCCGCAGAAGCGGGCGTTCGAGATTGGCTGCGGCAACGGCGCCATCGCGAATCTGCTGAGCAGGTTGGGGTTTAGGGTCACGGGTATCGATCCCTCGGAGAGCGGCATCGCGGTTGCCCGTGAGGCGTATCCGCATCTGCACCTGGCGGTGGGGGATGCCTACGATGATCTGCCAGGTCAGTACGGCAGCTATCCCCTTGTGGTCAGCCTGGAGGTGATTGAGCATTGTTTCTATCCGCGCCGGTTCGCCCGAACGCTCTATGACCTGCTCGAGCCCGGTGGGGTCGCGGTGCTGTCGACGCCCTATCACGGCTATCTCAAGAACCTCGCCCTCGCGCTTGCCGGCAAGTGGGACGACCACCTCGGCCCGCTGTGGGACGGCGGGCATATCAAGTTCTTCTCGGCCCGGACGTTACGGGCCCTGCTGGAGGAGGTTGGGTTCCAGTCGATCGAGCTCATCCGTGTGGGTCGGATTCCACCCTTGGCCAAATCCCTGGTGGCGGTGGTCGGAAAAGGAAGCGGGTAGCCGTTAGTGGCGAGGCGGCCAGCCCTGGCCGAACGGCCGAATCCTGGTGACCAGTCGCGCTCCGACGGTAAGAGACAGTGACAGGCTGAGCGAGCCGAACTATCGCCGAGAGGGCCGGCTCCCAAGGGGGGCGGACGAGGGCACGACGGGGGGTGCGTTTCTGTTGTCTCCGTGCGTATCGGACTATCGGCGTCAGGGGTGTTAGCCTGCTCCCTGAGGTTGGCAGCGCGGTAACTCGACGTCGTCCTCGGGCTTTTCGGGGTCTCGCGGGATCAGGACCCTGGGCTCGGCCTTGAGTTGGGCGATCAGCAGCTCGTCTCACCCTGGCC
>JAEHCY010000081.1 GCA_016880695.1 Chromatiaceae bacterium
TGCTGGCGCTCGACCGTCCGGGACTGCTCGCCGATGTGGGGCTAGCCTTTGCCGAGTGCCGCATCCGCGTCCACAACGCCAAGATCGCCACCGTGGGAGCGGACGTCGAGGACGTCTTCTTCATCACTGGCACCGACAACCACCCCGTGACGCAAGACGGCCAACTCGACTGCCTGCGCGAGCGCATCGTGCACCGTCTCAGCGAGCGGGCCTGAATGCTGTTGACGCAGTCCTCGGGGGGCCAAGCAGAAGACGCCCCGCAGCGAGTCCTTACCGCCTCTCACCTGAAATCGACCAGAACACACCAGAAGGCGACAGGCCGATCGGGGGGCGCCGGCGGAGGATCCCGCCCGGATCAATCCAGCACCTGAAACAGCCGGTCGTTGTGCCGGCGCTGGCGGCAGATCGGACAACTGGAAGGGTCACCCTCTGGGGGATGCCAATAGGGCGCTCCGCAAGCGCGGCACCGGCTCCGAGTGAGGGGGATCTCCTCTCGCCGCGGAACCCCCCAGCGCAGGATCTCGATGGCACCCACGGAGCAGAGGTCGCGACACAAACCGCAGCCGGTGCAGAGGTCCGGGTCGGTCCTAAGGGACCCTCTAGCGCCTTGGCCGGAATTCAGCTGAACGGCATGCTGGGGGCAGATGCGAGCGCAGTCCCCACAGCCGGTGCATCGCCCGGGATCAATCTCGGGGCCAAAAATCACGACCTCGCCACTTCGGGAGGGAAGATAGCGCCCCGGAGGCTGAAAAGACATCGCCGCCGGCTCCGACCGTGCACCGACCTGCTCCGCAGCTCGGTGCAGAGCCGTTCGCAGGAACTGCCGCCGGCTG
The DNA here is from genome assembly GCA_016880695.1 of Chromatiaceae bacterium. GTDB lineage: Bacteria > Pseudomonadota > Gammaproteobacteria > Chromatiales > Chromatiaceae > JAEHCY01. Next base: position 834 of record JAEHCY010000081.1, read on the forward strand.
AGCCAGGGCCCGGCCTCCCGGTCCCCCGATCGATCCCGAACCCGCTGCCACTGGGCGGCGGTGACCCGGCGCAGATCCAGGGAATCGAGACCACGCTGCCGCAACAGGCCGTTGAGCCGATCGAGGCGATCGAATAGCGAGTGCCACCCACCCCGATCGCAGCGCTCACACTCCCCTTGGGCGACGACGAGGACACGAGAGCCCCCCCGGTAGGCGGCGAGAAGGCTGTTCAAGGTCAGCCCGTGGACGCAGGGCACCACAGCTTCGCCGACGAGCCCAGGCCCAGCGCGCTCGCACGCAACCAGGGTGAGCGCACCCTCCTCCAGTGCTCGGGTTTGCGCCGACACCGCCAGCCCCAACGCACCCTGGGGACAAGCGGCGACGCACAACCCACAACCATCGCAGCGCGCCGCATCGAGTGCGAGCCGCGCATCATCGAGCACCCAAGCGCGATGGGGGCAGCACTCCACGCAGGCCCCACAGGAGGCCCACTGCAAGTGGCTGTGCACACAGCGCTCGGCAAAGACCTCCGGGAACCGGATCCCAGGCCGCAGGGTATCGGTCAACGCGGCCATTCTACCCTCGCGGGCTCGCGCCTACCCCGTCGATCCTAGCGCGCAGGGCCGCAAGGCCACCGACCCGGCCGGCCCAGGCGGGGCCACCGCCGTGGATTACCAGGACGGACCCGCGCCGGGCACATAGGCCGCCGGAACTTCCACCGCCAGCGCACTTTTCGGCCGCATTCTTTCCTCGATCTCCTCGGCAGTGGGTCGCGGCTCGCGGGTCAACCGGGCCAGGATGTCCCGAATTTCCTGCAGATAGGCCGCGGTCAGGCTGGCCAGACCGGCATAAAAAGGCGTCGCGCAGCGACTCACCACCCGCATCGCGAACCCATCGACCCAGCGGAGCAGATGCTCGTCGAGGAAGTGCGCCGCTGCCGAGAGCGCCTCATCCTGGCCCTCGTCCTTCCGCAGCAAGTGGGCAAGAAACTGGAGTTGACATACCAAATGATCATCCGCGCGCTTGCGCCAATCCTCGGCGACCAACCCGTAGCGACGGTACCAGTCGCGGATCTGGAAGGTGGATTGCTGTAGGGTCAGACCCTCAGGGTCCGTCCATACCGACTCGAAGGGGGATGCACGCAGATTGTAGGTGAGGTAGATGGCGGCGTAATCCGCCGCCAGCTCGTCCAATGTCCCCTCATCGGGAAGGAGAGGGAGCGCCTGCAGTCCGGCCGCCAGCAGCTCGACCGCATCCCGGCCAGGACCGCCCTCCAACCGCAACCCCAGCCCTCGTGGAAAGGAGGCCGAATGCAGGGCGCCAATCAAGTCGGCATCGAGCTCGCGGTCGTGCAGTACCGCGAGCTCGCTTAGGTCCGTGGCGATCGCTTCCCGCCACCGGGCGAGTGGCTCTCCGGGCTCGACGACCTCCAACGAATCCTCAACCCTCATTCAACCTTGCCCTTGGGGTGTACGACAAACACGACCGAGGGATTGGTCAA
>JAEHCY010000612.1 GCA_016880695.1 Chromatiaceae bacterium
CAGACCCCGCCTCGCGACGACGCCCTTGCCCTTCTCCTTGCCTTCGGCTCTGCGAAAACCTGGCCATAGGACTTGCACCTATGAAGTAACGCGCCATGCCCGGCGCACACGTGGAGTTTAGGCGCCTGCGCGGCTTTTCGCGCAGGTCGCCTCGAACGCCGGGTTATGTTGCTCTCTATCGAAGGCTGAACTCAGCAATGATTGCTGGCCTGCTAGCGAGAAGACGCTCCAAGTGGCTCTCTGGCCACATTTCGATCCGTAAGGCGCTATCGGATTGGTTGTGCTTCTCGCGCCGTTTGAGCCCAAATTTGACGCCGACAACAGTATCTACGCGGGCTCCGTTTAACCGAGAGGCTTGAAGTAATTCTGCACGATGTACTCACCGGTCTTACGCCCCATCTCGGCACCAACCTCGTTCGACGTCGGGTAGTGAATGCCACCGTAGATGCGCGCATTCATGACCTCGGCTACATAGTCGGAGAGCCGACTAAAGCTGCGCGTCACCCCAGGCGCGGTCGGGCTGGTCATCTTCACTGTGGGGATCGCGTCGCTAAAAATGGCACTCAGCACAGTCGCTGCCGACGCTTGGACGATGCAGTGAGCGCACGGGTACTCGGGATGCATAGGTGTGGGAATGATCGGCTGCCAGGCAGGGTCGCGCTCGGTCGCGTCGTTCCCATCCATATCGCCATTGCGGATCGCCGTTATCGGGCGCCAGAAGTTGTACGTGTATTTCGCATCGAATATGGCGATGTAGGCATCAGCCGTTGCCATTGCGACCAGCGCGAGAACGCGCGCGTTCTCAATGACTCCGAGGTTCTTTGCTGCCAAGATCTGGCGGACGACAGGATTGTAAGTGCCTACCCCGGTGAACTCCCAGAATCGCGCGATGTCGGTCTGCTCGGCCGAGCGCCCTGACCCGGTCTTGGCACCCATCCGCTTCACCTCGTTGTAGTCCTCTGCCCACCGCGCGCTGTTAAGCGCGTAAGGGGCGGCAGGCCGGAACTGATTACCCGATTTGAGCGCGAAGGGCTTCACCGCGCCCCAGCTGGAACCGACCGGAAGGGCAGTGGGAACATAAGTCCCTGCGGTGGTGTAGGGACGGTAAGTGTCCGGCGCGTTTGCGCCGTCCGCACTGCGATCCGCCAGGATTGCCGCAGCCACCTGTTCGCCCAGTTGCACGCCCTGCGTTTTGGCATTCGTATCGGTCACGGCAGAAAGCTCAGTTGTCAGAGCGGCGTCAATGTCCTTCGCCTTGTCCGGGTATAGGCGCACCAGCAAGTAATGCGCCGCCGCGGCGGCAGCCGCTTCTCGCGACGCAGTATCGGGTACCTGGAGTTGCACGCGATAAGGTGTGTAGCGTCGTTCAATCGAATTGAGTGCATCGAACATGGCGACTTGGACCATCGCGATGTTTCTTACATGAAAGGGACCAAAGCCTCCTGCGGCAACGGAGGTGCTGACAGCTCTTTCGTTCCAGTCCGTGACGACGTCGGCCGTTGCCGGACGAGCCAATCCCACTACCAATGATGCGACCAAAATCACTCGTGTTACGTTCTTCATGTTCTCCTCCTTCGTTATATTATTAAGAGTAAACCTCATGCTCAACGAACAGTTCAATCGGGATAGGAAGGAACCTCACGGCCCCTCCCTCCCACACCACCGTGCGAACGGGTCACGTACACGGCGGTTCGATGATAGGGCAAATGCAGTTCCCAGAAACTCATCGTTTCCGAACCGCCGCCCTGCCTTGAAACATAGCACAGCCTGTTGAGATTGCTACCGTCGGGGCGTTTTTATTTTTTATCGCATCCCACCCGCCGGTTGCTATCACCCTCGCCAGGAGATACCAGGAAGAACCCACCAGCACAAACAGAGTAATCGCGAGTAGGCCAGATAGTCGGTCGGGAGGGAGAGAAAAACCCACCCGCCCTAAAGTGGAGTAGACAGAATAGGCCAATAGTGTGCTATACAGAATCTGTCTATCGTTGTTAGCCGACGTTCTGTGTAGCCTGTCGGCAATTCTGTGTAGCACATTGCCCGCGCGCCATTGGGCCACGGTCGTCAGCCTATCCAAGCAGGAACCTACCCCGCGCGTCAATCAGTGTCAAGTGCTATGTCAGGCCTCGCCGAAGCCGCGGCATCCAGCGATTTTTAGACAACTATCTGGTATTGCTGCGCCTATTGCTGCGCCGTCACGGGATCGATCCACGCGCGGAGCGCTGGTAGGTGCGACACACGGAGTTGTATATCGAGTCGGTGCAGGGGCGCCGACTGACCGAGCATCGTACAGAGGACGTGGCGGGTTATCTTGCCGAGCTTGGCAGGCTAGGCAGAATGGAAGACTGGCATTTCCGCCAGGCGGTCGATGCTATACGGAAGCTCTTCGAGCTGCTCGGCCACCGGGACCTGGCCACTACCCCGATCTACACCCGCTTACTGCGGCGCGGTGGTTTGGCCGTTCAGAGCCCCATGGATCGCCTCGGCGGCGGACGTTCCCTACTGCCCCGATTGGGACCGACGGTACCCCCGCGCTGACGCGCCGCCCGGAGCCGAATCTTCGCTTGCCTCCCCCGCTCCTCCCATCGCCACTCCCCCAACCTCCAGCCCGCGCGCCGCTGCCCCTCACCCCTTGGGGCACAACCCGCTCTGGTAACAACCCAACCTCCGCGGCACCGGGAAGCGGCCCATCGCAACAACCCTCCGAAACCGAGCATTCGACCGGACTTGAGGTTGGCGCTGGAAAGCGGATGGTGCGTTTCACCGCATCCGCCTCCCTCTGGTACCCTTGCCGCCACGGACCCGAGGCCGCCCCCCGGGACCGGCCAACCTGCCCGCAGGGCCCGGTATCGGACGGCGGACCCCTTGGAGCCCGCGATCTCCCCTTCCACGCGAAGGGGCACACACATCCAGCCCAGACAACAGCGAGAACCGCACAATGTCACAGCGATGGGCGCCCGGAGTAGAAACGCTGCTTGCCATCTGTCTCGCCGGATCGCCACTGGTCCCGGCCTACGCTTGGGCTCAGACCACGGCGGTTCCGCCTGTCGCCTCTGAGACCAAGGGCGACGCCAAGCCCGCAACCGAGAAACCCTCCATTGGGCTCGAGTCGGCGACAGCGCTCCAGGCGCATCTGGCGGAGGCCGAGGCCGAGCTGGCGAACCTGGCCAGGGCGGAATCTCCGCCCGGTATCAGTGAGCAGGAGATTGCCCAACGGCACGCGGCGCTGACGGAGCTGGTCACCGTCTACCGGGTGCTGCTCACCCGCCTGCAGGATCTCGCCGATCTCAAGGCCTCCCGCGATTCCCTCGCAAAGGAGCACCTTAGTCTTCGCCACCTGCCGGAAGCAGAGTCCTACTCCTTTCTCGCCGTCGATCAATTACGCGAGACCGAGCGCTCTATCCAGGACGCTATCGACACCCTGGATGCCGGCAGCGCCATGATGCAACGGGAATACGACAACAACACCGCGCTACTGAACCGGCTCGATGCGCTCCTGCGCCAGGCGGCCGAGCGCCTGGAGACCAACCCTGCCCCGGAGGCAGTACCGGCTTTGGTCTGGCGCCGAGACCTCGCGGAGCTGAACAGCCGCGCTCAGGGTCTGCTGGTGACGAGTCTCGCGTTGGAGCAGCGTCTCACGGAAGACAAAAAGGCCATCAACCGCGAGCGCTTAAAGCAGGTTCAAACCGAGCTCGCGCGCACCACCGGCAAGGTCGTCTACTCGGCGGAGGGGCTGCGGCAGGTTAAGGACAATCTGGAACGCGAGCGCCAGGGGCTCAGCGAGGAGCTCCGCCGCACCACAGGCGCCACCGAGGCGGCGCGGGCGGAGCTGATGCAGGCCGAGGAAGCCCTGAAAACCGCCAAGGGGGCGAACGACACTGCCGCACCAGTGGTCGATCTCATCGCGTTGCAGCGGGCGGTGGAGCTCAGCCGCGCCAAAGCGGAGAGCCACGCCCAGCGCACGCGGCTATTGTCGATGCACCTACAGCGTCTCAACCGTGAGGCCATGACTTGGGAGAAGCGCTGGGCGCTCGGCAAGAACCCCGATACCACCCTACTCGGAAAAGCCGCCACCGAGGTGAAGACGGAGCGTGATGAGCTGGCGCTGTTGGGAGAATTCGTCGACCAGCGCTATGCCCAGTACCGCGACCTGCTGATCGAGCGCGAGGGTCTAGCCAAGCGGGCAGGCTCCACCGATGAGGCCGAGCACGAATCCGCGATGGCCGAGCTCTTTCGGCAGCGCATGTCGCTGTTCGGGGAATTTCAACAACAGATTGCAACCTACCGCCACCTGGTGGATCGCTGGGCCCAGGATGTGGAGGCCGCCCGCGGCGGAATGCCGGTGGTTGATCGTCTGGAGGCGCGGCTGCTGGGCCTGCGGAAGCTCGCCCTCGGCCTCTGGGACTATGAATTCTTCACCCTGGAGGACCAGATCGAGGTCGATGGCCGCACCGTTACCGGCAAGCGAGGGGTAACCGTGGGCAAGTTCGTCAACGCCCTCCTCATCCTCGCCCTGGGCTATTGGCTGAGCCGGTGGGCATCGCGGGGGGCCGAGCGGTTGGTGGTCAAGCGACTTGGGATACACGAGAGTCATGCCCGGATCGCCCGACGCTGGATCGACGCGGTGGGCCTCGTGATCCTCGCCCTGATCGCCCTCACCTGGGTGAAGATTCCCTTGGCAGCATTCGCCTTCCTCGGCGGCGCCGTGGCCATCGGGGTGGGCTTCGGCATGCAGACCCTGTTCAAGAACCTGATCAGCAGTCTGATGATCCTGATCGAGCGCCCCTTCCATCTCGGTGATCTGGTCGAGGTGGGCACAATCCGTGGACGGGTGACCGACATCGGGGTGCGCGCCTCGGTGGTGCGCGACACCCAGGGCATCGAGACGCTGATCCCTAACAGCAGCTTTCTGGAGCAGAACGTTACCAACTGGACCTACAACAACATGCGGGTGCGCTTCAGCGTGCAGGTGGGCGTGGCCTACGACGCCGACCTGAGGCGCGTCCGGGAGTTGCTCCAACAGGTGGGTGGTCGCCACGGGCTAGTGATCGCGGAGCCGCCGCCGTTCGTCCTGCTGGATGATTTTGCTCCCGATGCGCTGCTGGTCAGTCTCAATTTCTGGCTGGAGCTGCGGCCCGAGACCGACCGCTTGGTGGTGCAGAGCGACCTGCGCTTCATGATCGTGCAAACCTTCGCCGACGCCGGCATCGCCATTGCGTTCCCGCAGCGCGATGTCCATCTCGACACCTCCCGCCCCCTCGAGATCCAGATGATTGCGCCGTCGGGCCGTTCAGGGCCTGCCAGCGGTAGCGAGAGCGCCCAGCAGGCTCAACCACCCGGTCGCGCATCAGATGAGCCCCAATAACGCCAAACCCTCATGGAAGAAAGAAACGGCCAACAGGCACAGCATCAGACCCACGAAACGCATCAGGTAAAGATACAGAGCACCACTCAGGAAGGTCTTTGACCTCCCAACCAAGATGGCTAATAGGATCTTCGAGCCCACCAACAAGCCATAGAAGCCCAAGAGAAACAGCAGAGGTGCAACCGGACCCGCAGCCATGGCCTTGGTCAGCGTTGGCCCGCCCACAGCCGCCCAAAAGAGATAGGGGTGCGGGCTTAACGCATTGACCAGAATGCCTTTTTTCAGGGATTGGGGCTTGCGCACCGTATCCCCGATCTCAACCCCTCGAAAGCGCACACCCTTGTAGCCCAGGAACAAGACAAAGCATCCACCCGTCAGCGACACAATTCCAAGGATGCCACGATACTTGGCCAATTCGGATAGCACCAGGACCGTAAGCGCAATGATGGGCAGGTCGGTGATCAGCGGCGCAAGCGCCACCTTCACGCCCGAGCGAACATCGTTCTGCAGGGTCTCGGAAATGACCAGCATCAGCAAAGGCCCGGGGGCGAGGCCCGCGGAAAGACCCAGCAGGATGCCAATGGTCAGGGCGTCTGTCATGGCGGCGGGGGATGGGTGCTTAGCGTCGGCTCAATGCTTGCGTTTCTCCCGGGCGGCTCGGCGGGCTTCGGTTCCCGTCAGCGCTGGGCCGGGGCCTGGGCGCGCTCTCCAGGGAATCAGGGCACTAAGGTACCAGGCGCGACAGCGTTTTCCATCCCCAGCATTTCCTGGTATTCTGATAAGCCATGGGCGTGGCCAAAACGGTCTGCGACCCTGTTTCAAATAACCGGCAAACCATTTGCCACCCAATCATCGGGCTGAGAGTGTGACTTGGCTCAATGCAGTCAAGGAGCACTTCGCAGTGAATTTCGAACAATTCGGCCTCGACCCACGCATTCTGGCTGGCGTCCGCGCCGCAGGATATACCACTCCGACCCCCATTCAAGAGCAGGCCGTCCCCGTCGTGCTCGATGAGCGCGACGTCCTAGGCCTGGCCCAGACAGGCACCGGCAAGACGGCGGCCTTTGCCCTGCCAATCCTCAATCAGCTCGCCAAGGGACCCCTGCGTCGCGTTCGCGCCCTGGTCGTGGCCCCCACCCGCGAGTTGGCCGAGCAGATCCACCAGAGCTTCGTCAGCTTGGGCAGCAGAACGCCGGCCCGCAGCATGACGATCTACGGCGGCGTGAGCAAAGGCCCACAGTTGGCGGGACTGCGGCGGGGCACGGAGATCGTCGTCGCCTGCCCCGGCCGCCTGCTCGACCACATCCAGGAAGGCGCGATCGACCTCACCCAGGTCGAGGTGCTGGTCCTCGACGAGGCCGACCGCATGTTCGACATGGGCTTCCTCCCCGACATCCGCCGTATCCTCAAGCACCTGCCCGCGAAACGGCAAAACCTGTTCTTCTCCGCCACCATGCCCAAGGAGATCCGCGTGCTGGCGGACGAGATCCTCGTCGATCCTGCCACCGTGCAGGTGGGTGTCATTGCACCGGCCGAGACTGTCGCCCATGCGCTCTACCCCGTGCCCGATGGCCTCAAGACGAAACTGCTGCTCGCCATGCTGGAGCAGACGCCGACGGGCCGGGTGCTGGTCTTTACCCGCACCAAACACCGCGCCCGCAACCTGGCGGAGAACCTCCAGAAGCAGGTCTACCGCGCGGCAGCGCTGCAGGGGAACATGACCCAGAACCGGCGCCAGGAGGCCATCGACGGCTTCCGCAGCGGCAAGTACGACATCCTGGTGGCCACCGACATCATGGCACGGGGCATCGACGTGGCGGAGATCTCCCATGTGATCAATTACGATGTGCCCGACACGGTGGACGCCTATACCCACCGCATCGGCCGCACCGGCCGCGCCACGCGCACAGGCGAGGCGTTCACCTTTGCGGCGCACACCGATGAGAGCATGATCCGGGACATCGAAAAGGTGCTCGGCGCGCCCATCGAGCGCCGCCGGCTGACCGGCTTCGACTACGGCGCTTACACGCCGGAGCGTCAGGCCCCGCAACCTCAGCATCGCCCGCCCGCGCGCGCGCCGTCCAGGTCCAGCGCCACGCCCCCGAACCCCTCTGCGCGAGCGCGCCAGGCGCAGCCCGCATCAGCCGCGCGCGGCTTCGGGGGGAGCCCTGCATCGCGCCGCAGCCCGCCTAGGCCGGGTTAGCTCGGCAAACCCGCCGAAACCGCGATAACACACGGCGGGTTACGGACTGGCGTCCTAACCCGCCCTTCGACTCTTGGCTCAGCACTGTGGATGCAGGAAATCGAGCCCTGGTCGGTTCGAGCGATCAGGTTGGCCACGCCCCGGACACCGTTGCAGACGACGGGATGTACCCTGTGAGCAGTAAGCTCAGGGTGTATGATTCAAAGGTCATGGCCGGATCCCGCTTGCGGTGAGCGGATGCACGCGGGTCACCCTTCGGCGTTTCACTCCGAACCAAGTCGGTGAACACAACGGCATCACCCAGCAGATGCTCGGGGCTACAGATTCGCCGCGCCCATCGCGCGGCTGATCCACTTCACAGAACACACCCCCCGAGCGGCATTGGATGACCAAGCCCGGTTGAGGCATTGCGGTATCCTGTCGGAGGGTTCCTCAGCATGTGCATGAACCGCGTGTGGCGTAACAGGTTGACCATGATCATCACCAGCCTACTGACGATGGGCTGCTCAAACCTTTTGCCTTCCGTCGACAAAACGGTGGATGCCGGATGGACGAGCTATGCGGATGCCAAACAGGCATTCGACAAGGTGGTGCCCAAGCAAACCACCGCCGGGGAGCTCAAGGCGCTGGGATTGGATCCGTTCGTGAACCCCAACATCCGCTTGCTCAACTATCTGGATCTGACGCAGATCTTTATTCCCAACGCGTCCATCCGCTTCAGCGACCTCGATCCCGCTGTTCGGACCTGTTTGAGAGCGAAAACCGCCTGTCAGGGCTACCAGATCTCACCGGTGGTCCTGCAGAGTCACCGCTACGGTAATGTACTTCTCGATGTGTTCAATTTTCGGAGGCAAACGAGAACGACCGGGTGGAAATTTCTCGGTTTGATTCTTATGAAACAGGATCTGGTGGTTTACAAAATCGAGGCCGGTGAGCCCAACGTTCTTGAGCTGGAAGATAAGAAGAACCCCTTGGGCCCCTTCCAGGAGATCTCCATTTCGCCAGACCTCAGAATCTAGATGAGACAGCGGTGCTGGCGTTAGCACCGCAAGCTGGACAGGACTGGTGTATGGGCCTCCCCGATTCGGGTGAGAAGGCGATCGAGGAGATAGCCACAGGGGCCAGGCTCGCGGGTCACGCCCGTATTGGCTGCCGCCCGATCCTGTGGATGCCACCGGGTCCCATTGCTTCTGCGTTTCTCCCGCCGTGAGCCAACAGAAACGACAAGCCTCGACGGGTTGGAGTACCCGCCATGCCACGACAACGCTCTTGTCCAGCGGGATGGACGGGGGGATCGGCTGGGCGCTGCTGCATGAAGCCGCGCAGTCGCGCTGGTTGCGCTTTCCCTCGCCGCGGCGGGTTGTGGTCGCCCGCAGCGTCGGGGAGGTTGCGGCCAGCTTGTGCGCGGTCGATGCGGCCGTTGCCCACGAGGACCTGTGGGCGGTGGGCTTCGTCGCCTACGAGGCCGCGCCTGGCCTGGACCCGGCGCTCCGCACCCGGGAGCCCGATGGGTTCCCCCTGGTCTGGTTCGGGCTCTGCGAGCCGCCGGAGGTTGCAGCGGCGCCGCCACTCGACCCCTCACCCACTGCCCCGCTGAGCGCCGTATGGCAACCGACGCTGAGCGAGGCGGCCTATCTCCAAGCCATCGACCACATCCGCGGCCTGATTCGCGCCGGCGACACCTACCAGGTGAACTTCACCTATCGCCTGCGCCAAGGGTTCCAGGGCTCGCCCCCTGCCCTGTTCGCCCGCTTATGCCGGGCCCAGCGTCCGCGCTACGCGGCCTACCTGGACCTCGGCGATTGGGTGGTGTGCAGCGCCTCCCCGGAGCTGTTCTTCCGTCAGGAGGGTGATAGGGTTGAGTGCCGTCCTATGAAGGGTACCGCCGCCCGCGGACTCACCCTTGCCGACGACAAGACGCAGGCAGAGGATCTGCGTGCTTCGGCAAAGAACCGCGCCGAAAATCTGATGATCGTGGATATGCTGCGCAACGACCTCGGCCGTATCGCCGAGGTCGGCAGCGTGCAGGTCCCCGAGCTGTTTGTCCTGGAGAAATACCCTACCCTCTGGCAACTGACCTCAGTGGTTCGGGCACGCACCGGGGCCCCTCCGCTCGCGGTGCTAGCCGCGCTCTTCCCCGCGGCCTCCGTCACTGGCGCGCCCAAACCCCGCACCATGGCCGTCATCCGGGAGCTTGAGACCACGCCCAGGGGGCTCTACACGGGCGCGGTGGGATTCCTTGGACCCGGCCGACAAGCGCAGTTCAATGTCGCCATTCGCACCGCCGTGATCGACCGGCGCGGGGGGCAGGTGGAATATGGCACGGGGGGTGGTGTGGTGTGGGACTCCGAGGCACACTCCGAGCTCGAGGAAACGCGCACCAAGGCACGGATCCTGGGGGATCGGGCCCCACCGGAGTTCTCGCTCCTGGAGACGATGCGCTGGACCCCGGCGGAGGGCTATTTCCTCCTCCCTCGCCATCTCAACCGGCTAAGGGATTCCGCGGCTTACTTCGACTTTCGCCTGGATCTCGACGAAATAGAGCGGCGGCTCGCGGCCCTCGCACGGGGCCTGGAACCGGGACCGACTAAGGTCCGGCTGCTGCTCGATCGGTCCGGGGGCCTGATCCTGGAGGCCGCGCCCTTGCCCATGCTCCGCCCCGGGGTCCTTCGCGTTGCCCTGGCCGCTCGCCCCGTACGCTCCGACGACCCCTTCCTCTTTCACAAGACCACCCACCGCCGAGTCTATGAGGAGGCGCGAGCGGAAGCCGCAGATCTGGACGATGTGCTTCTCTTCAACGAGCGGGGCCAGGTGACCGAGTCGAGCGTCGCCAATGTCATCGTCGAGGTGGATGGGGAGCTCTGCACCCCACCGCTGGCCTGCGGGCTCCTGGCGGGGACCTACCGCGCGGAGCTGCTCGAGCTTGGAATGATCCGCGAGCGTCCGGTGACAACCGAGGAGCTGCTGCGGAGCCCGCGCCTGTGGCTCGCCAACTCGGTGCGCGGAATCCTGGCCGCGGTGTTGGCAGGCGGTGCGCGGAAATAATAGCCCGGCGGCCGGGGGCCCTGCATGGGAAGACGACAGGCACGCCAGGATGCACAATCGATGTGCTAACCCACCGTTTGATGACGCCGGCGGCCGCTGTTGCTTAGGACTCGGTCATCATCTCGATGACGCCACGGAAGGTCTCCGTCCCGATCCTGACCGTTCCAGCAAAGGGGTAATCAAGCTCGACAATGACGTAGAACACCACCCCGACCAAGGCAGCGAGCACCGCGATCATCACCGCGTGGGCATTGCGGTTCTCGGTGCCCAGCAAGTAGGTAAAGCCGATGGTGAGGACGGCCCCGGCGACCAGCGCCAGCCAGATGACCCCGGGAAGCCCGTCGCGGGCGTCGTCGAGTCGCTTCACCCGCATCCGTTCCAGCTCGTTGAGGCGCCCGATCAGCTCTCCATAGAGAACCTGTTGTCGAGGCGAGGCGGGCGACAACCCTTGGACTGCCTTCCAGATGGCCTCCAATGCCCGGTTCTTGGCCGGGGGCTGCTGAAACACCGCCATCGCCGGAAACTCGTTGTCGACAATCTCGTGCAGATAAGCCAGCAGTCGGGGCTGCAAATCCGGCGAGTGGCTTGCGTGCTCATAGGCGCCCATCGCGTAATTGAGGGAAGCGGCCGCACTGCTCTCTTGCTGGGCGTTGAGGCGGGTCACATGAAACTGCTCCCACACCACAACCACGACGAAGGCCAGAAGCACCCCGTACATGACACCCACCGCCGAGAACATAAAACCCGCCACATCGTTGTGGGCACGGCGGATGGCCATCGGCACCAGACGCTCGACAACGAAGAACCCCCCCAGCGACGGCAAAACGACCGCCCCGAGGATCAGGAGCAAGGCCTGCCAATCGGGGATCATCAACAACCTTGCCGAAAGAGGCATAAGCAACCGCTCCTGAAACCATCTTGGGATTCGGCCTTAAGCTACCGCGAAGCCATCCTGGGTGCCAGAGACCGCGGGAGACGAACTGGCGCTGGCAAGTGCGCGGCTTAAGTTTATCGATTATACCGGCTCCTGGTCGGATCGGGGTGCGGGCAGAACCAGTCGATCAGCATAACAATATGATAAATACAATATTTATCGAACCCACCGGGTGCCCCCTGGGCCCAACGACCGGTCGCGGGGGACCAGGGGAAAACCACGCGCATCTCCGCAGCGGTCGTGACTGGGATCGAGTTTCTCGCTGCGGGAATGATCCTGCATCAACAGAATCGCACCACCGGGCTCGCGACCGCAGCGCTCCTCTGAGCCAGGCCGCGGTGGGGATGGCCATCGGTCACGGGCGCTACCTTTTTCGGTGTCGCAAGCGCGGCAATGGTGTTGGTGGTGAGACACCTCCCGAACGTCGCCAAACCGCGTTACCTCGACGAAGACACTCCCCGTAGCTAATCGGCCGATCCTCCCGGAAAATAACGGCACTCCGCGAGCCTGCCCCGCACCCACGACAACAAGGAATCCGATGATTAAGAACCCCGATGTTTCCAAGCTCAAGCGGGGCGACCTCTTCTGGGTCAAGGTGGAGAAACTGCACCCGACCCAATTCTGCATCGGCATCGTGTCGGCGGAGTGCAAACGCCGCAGCATCGAGGAGTACGCGGCGAAAGGGGAACTGCAGCAGTTCCTCTGTCAGGAAGGGCACCTGGTACCGGTCATCATCGGTCCGCCCGGAAAAACCCTGTACCTGACCGATCACCACCATCTGTGCGCCGCACTCTGGCGCGCAGATCTCCCCCAGAAAACAACCAAGGACGTGGGCGCCTATGTCATTCACGACTGGTCCGACATGGAACCCCAGCCGTTTTGGGATTGCATGAACGACAACCAGTTAGCCTGGCTCTACCAGTACGGAGTCGGACCGCTGAGCCCGAGCATTCTGCCGACCTCGGTAGGCGGTATCCTCAACGACCCCTATCGCACCCTCTCGCGGTGGATTCGCGATGCCGGTTGCTACTTAAAGGATGAGCTAAAGGACCAGGATCGCCCCATGTGCGACGAAGACAGCTTCAGCCCGCCGACCAAAAACGCCGCCTACTTCATCGAGTTCCGTTGGGCGAATTTCCTACGCGAAAACATAACCCTGGCGGAAGACCCCCATGTGTTCCATCTCGCCTGTGAGCTGATGCCGCGACACCCCGCCGGGCACTTCTTGCGCGAGGTGAAGACGCTGCGCGAGGCGCTCCCGCAGGTCATCAAGCTGATCGGCTGTAACCAGCTCACCAAGGTGAGCTACGACGACATGGGTTGCCTGCAGTCCGCCAAACCGATGGCGCCCAAGAAGAAGTGCTAAAGCGACCGCCACCTCTAGCGACAGCGTGGGATACCCGCCGGGGGCAAGGGGTGCCTAGGCCTCCGCGCCATCCGCCACTTCCCGCGGAACCCGGGGGCTTCCGGCCCCCGATTGCGTTAGTTCGCTGGCGGCGGCGATCGGTCTGCCCCCTTGCGACTCACTGGCGCGATCAAACCGATCTTCCTGAACACCAGGTAGCCGGCTACGCCGAGCAGAACCAACAGTAGGCAAACCACCGAGAACCCCCAGGGGCTCTTCTCGCCGGGAATACCGGCCAGATTGATCCCCAATAGCCCGGTCAACACGCCCATCGGCAGGAACAGCGCGGTGTAGAGCGACAACAGGTAAAGGGCACTGTTCATCCGCTGGGACTGCAGATCAGTGAGCGCCTCCTGCAGGGCGCCACAGTGCTCTCGTAATCCCTCCAGACGCTCCAACCGATCGTCGACCCGGTCCGAGGCCTCTCTGAGCGTCGCGACACTGTCCCCGGTTCCCAAACTATGGCGCCCGTGCTCCTGCAGCAGCTCATGGAGCAGGGTGCGGGCGGGCGAGAGATGGCGGTGCAGACGTAACAGCTCCAACCGGATTTGATTGAGCTCCCGCCCGAGGTGATCCACCTCCCGGGTGAGAACGCGCGCCTCCAGAAGATCCAGCGCCCCGCTATGGCCATCGAGCAAGGGTCCCAGGTCGCGGATCAGCAGCAGGGCCAAGCGCCCGAGAAAATCCCCCGCATCGCCAGGTCCAGCGCCCGCCATGAGATCAGAGCGGATCTCCCGAATGGCCGCCGGCAAGGGTGATGCCAGCGTAACCAACCGATCGGGCCTGATCCAGACCTGGATCGCGGGCAGAACGACATCCTCTGCCTGGGCTGGCAGCTCCACGCCCCGCAGGGTCAGCATCAGTCCGCCGCCTACCGCGGCGAGCCTCGCCTGCTCCAGGGGTTTACTGAGGGCCTCTGCCACCTTGGGCGGAACCTCGCTTACTCGACGCAAGAGCGCACTTGCGGGCTCCCCCGCAGGCAGGTGCAGCCAGGTCAGCGGACCGTTCCCGGAAACGCTCGACAGCATCTCCACCGGCACCTGCTGGGCTTTACCCTTCCCATCGAGTACCAAGCACCAGGGCACATCAGGCTCGGAGGGGGCTGGAGGGCTGGTTGTGGTCATGGCTTCTCCTGGGGGGCTGGATCGCCCGCCTCATTGGCCGGTCGTGCGCCCGAGGTTCTCGAAGCGGAACGCGGTACGGAGCGCTCGGCGCTAAATGCCTCGCTAAAGGCGGCCGCGAGGATTCCGGTGGGGATCGCGACGATCCCGATACCCGTCAGGGCGAAGACACCGGCAAACACCTTACCGAGAGCGGTTTGCGGCACCGCATCCCCATAGCCCACGGTCGTGAGGGTCTGCAGGGCCCACCACAGCGCGCGCGGGATACTGCCAAAGGCGCTCGGCTGCGCCGAGCCCTCTACCAAATAGAGGCACACCGCCGCACCCACCATCACGGCCAGGGCGAGCACCAGACCGATCAACAACTCGTCCCGGCGCGACATCACCGCGTGGCGCATGGCGCGAAGGGCGGCGGACAGGTGGCCCAAGCGGGCATTGAGCAGAATCTCAACCGCGGTGAAGAGCCGCAGGAAGGCCAGGTCGTTGGCATCGAGAAACCCGAGCCAGGGTGCGATGACATAGGGCAAAACGGCGAGCAGGTCCATCAGCACGCGCGGTCGCAACAGATACCGGACCCGCCCGCTGACGCCGCGGAAGCGCTCCAGTTCGCCGGCAGCCCAAATCCGGAGTAAGAGGTCCGAGCAGAAGAGCACTCCCACCACCTGATCCGCGGCGCGAAACCAGACACTGTAGGGCACCGCCAGCAGTGGCTCGGTTTGGCAGATCTGCACCCCCACGGCAAATAGCACCGTGAGCATGAACAGGTGGTTGACGGGAGATAGGCCCGGACGCCGGGCTTGCGGACTCACTTGGGCAAACACCAACGCCCGGGCACGCGCGTAGCGGGAGCTCATAGCGTTTTCGCCGTCCGCGGGTCGGGCGGCATCCTCTGGATTGTTGTCATCGCCGGTGGTCTCGTGCGGGTGAGTTCGAGCGATAGTGTAGACTCCAAACGACCGCGAAGGCTCCTCGTATCCGCTGGGTACCGTTCAAAACGGTAATGGGGCACAGATCGCCTACCCAGGTCCCCACTGGATCGGCTGCCAGCATTGACATGCTCACGCAAGGTGCCCTGGCAAGCAAATCCCCACGCCCGGTAATCTCGATCGCCGCTTGCCGACCTCGGGAAAAACCCTATACTGACTCCCTGCCGCCGGGGTGGCGAAATCGGCAGACGCGCCAGACTCAAAATCTGGTGGTGGAAACACCGTGCGGGTTCGACCCCCGCCCCCGGCACCAGCAAATGAAAGGGCTTGCAGAGATGCAGGCCCTTTTGCATTGCGGGGTCCGGATTGTCCCGCACAGTTTTGGCGCACTGAAGCCAAACACAGGGTGTTCTCGGACGGTTGCCGACCAAATGACCGGCCACGGAGCCCAACATCAGGTGTTTGAGGCCCGTCGCCCCTTGCTCCCCAGCACCATGTGGCCCGCGTTCTCCTTGGCCGCCATCTCCAGTATCCGAGTCACCGGGATTCCCTTGACCAGACTCGCCTGCGG
>JAEHCY010000613.1 GCA_016880695.1 Chromatiaceae bacterium
GCGAGGCGCTGGCTTTCTGGCGCTGGGCCGCGGGGTACTATCACCATCCGGTTGGGGATGCCCTGCTCGGGGCGATGCCGGTCCTGCTCCGGCGCGGCGCTGCGGAGTCCGGGCTGCTGCAACGGCTCTGGCGCCTGACGCCCCAGGGGTGCTCCGCGGACCCCGCCGTGCTCGCCCGCGCCCCACGACAGGCGGCGGTGTGGCGGGTGCTGAGGGAGGCGCCCGAGGGGTGGACCCGCGAGGATCTGATCGAGCAGTGCGGGGACTGCGCTGCCGCCCTGCGTGCCCTCCTTGCCCGGGGTTGGTTGGAGCGGGCGCCGCTGGTTGCGGTGGAGGCTGGCGCGGCGAGGGCCGCGGCGGCGGACGCGCTGGCACTGAACCCCGACCAGCAGGCGGCGGTGGACGAGGTGGGCGCCAGCTTCGGCCGATTTGAGGTGTTTCTGCTCGACGGGGTCACCGGAAGCGGAAAGACCGAGGTTTATCTCCGGCTGATCGGGCAGGCGTTGGAGCGCGCCGCCCAGGTGCTTTTTTTGGTACCGGAAATCGGCCTGACCCCACAGCTCATCCGGCGGCTGCAGCGGCGCCTCGGGATGCCCTTCGGGGTGCTCCATTCCGGGCTTTCGGACGGGGAACGGGCACGCACCTGGTTGCAGGCCCGCGACGGCGTCTTGCCCCTGGTGGTGGGCACTCGCTCCGCGGTGTTCGTCCCCCTGCCGCGGTTGGGCCTGATCCTGGTGGACGAGGAGCACGATCTGTCCTTCAAGCAGCAGGAGGGGTTCCGCTATCACGCCCGCGACCTGGCGGTGTGGCGTGGACGCCAACGGGGGTGCCCGGTGGTGCTCGGGTCGGCGACGCCGGCGCTGGAGACCTTGCACAACGCGGCGATGGGGCGCTATCGCGTGCTCCGCCTGCCCCATCGGGCCGGCGCGGCGCAGCCCCCGCAACTCGATCTCATCGACATCCGCTCCCAGCCCCTGCGCGCTGGCCTCTCGGCGGTGCTACAGCGCCTGGTGCAGGTGGAGCTCACCGCCGGCAACCAGGTGCTGCTGTTTCTCAACCGGCGTGGCTTCGCCCCGGTGGTCACCTGCCACGATTGTGGCTGGATCTCGGCCTGCCCCCACTGCGATGCCCGCCTGACGCTGCACCAGGGCAGCCAGCGCCTCTGGTGCCACCACTGTGGCCACCAACGCCCCGCCCCCGTCCAGTGTCCGGACTGCGGTCGCCGGGATCTCCGCGCCCTCGGTCAGGGTACCGAGCGGCTGGAAACGGAGTTGGGGGCGCTGTACCCCGGGGTGCCTTTGGCCCGCATCGACCGCGACAGTACCCGCCGCAAGGGGGAGCTCGATCGCCTGGTCACGGCAGCCCGCAGTGGGGAATACCGCATTCTGCTTGGTACCCAGATGCTGGCCAAGGGGCACCACTTCCCCGATCTCACCCTGGTGGGGATACTGGACCTGGACCAGGGGCTGTTCGGCGCCGATTACCGGGCGCCCGAGCGCATGGCCCAGATCCTGATCCAGGTGGCGGGCCGGGCGGGGCGGGCGGATAAGGTCGGTCGGGTGCTGTTGCAGACCCGCCACCCGGAGCATCCGCTGCTGTTGACGCTGATCCGGCAGGGCTACGGGGCCTTTGCCGCGGCGGCACTCCGGGAGCGGCAGCAGGCGGGCTTGCCGCCCTTCGCCGCGCAGGCCCTGCTGCGGGCCGAGGCGGTACAACCCGAGCCACCTGCGGAGTTTCTCCGCCGGGCGGTGGAGGCTGCCGCGCCTTGGTGTAGTCCCGATTTGGCCCTCTGGGGGCCGGTTCCCGCCCCCATGGAGCGCCGCGCCGGCCGTTACCGGGCGCATCTGCTGGCCCAGGCCGCTGGGCGTCCGGCATTGCAGACCTTTCTCGAGCACTGGGTTCCCGAGATCCACCGCCTCCCCGGCGCCCGCGGGGTGCGCTGGAGTCTGGACGTGGACCCCCAAGAGCTGCTGTGAGTCGGTCTTTCTTGATATGCTTCTCCCTTTTCGCCTCACCGTTTGGGTTGGGATGAAGCATCAGATTCAGGAGCTGCTTACGCAGGCACTGCGGCAGGTGGTCGCAGAGGACGCACTGCCACTGGCCAGGATCCCCGAGCCCCAGGTTGAGCGCACGCGGGATCCGGCGCACGGGGATTTCTCCTCTAACCTCGCCTTGATACTGGCCAAGACCGCTCAACGCCGGCCGCGGGAGTTGGCCGAGCGCCTGCTCGCGAGCCTGCCGATCTCGGCCCTCATCGAGCGGGCGGAGATCGCGGGTCCGGGTTTCATTAATCTCTTCATCGCCCCGGCGGCCTATCGTGCGCTCGTGCCGGTGATTCTCGCGGCCGGTCACGCCTACGGCCGCAGCCAGCTCGGTGCGGGCAAGCGGGTTCAAGTGGAGTTCGTATCCGCCAACCCCACCGGTCCCTTGCATGTGGGTCACGGCCGTGGGGCTGCCTACGGCGCCGCGGTGGCGGATCTGCTGGAAGCTGTTGGCTACGATGTCCATCGCGAGTACTACGTCAACGATGCGGGCCGCCAGATGGACATCCTCGCAACGTCCGTTTGGCTGCGTTACCTGGAGCTGTGCGGCGAGGACCTGCCGTTCCCGAGCAACGGGTACCGGGGTGACTATGTGTGGGATATTGCCGCCTCCTTGCACCGTGATCATGGGGATACCTATCGGTATGCCGCCGAGCAGGTGCTGAGCGGCCTGCCACCGGACGAGCCCGAAGGCGGTGACAAGGAGCAATACATCGACGCCCTCATTGAGCGCAGCCGGGGGCTCCTCGGTGACAATCGCTACCGCTACGTCTTCGAGCTTGGACTCAACACCCTCCTCGATGACATCCGCGACGACCTCGAGCGCTTGGGCGTGACCTACCAGGAGTGGTACTCGGAGCGCTCGCTCATGGAGTCGGGCGCCGTCAACAAGGCGGTGGATCGGCTGCGTGAGGCCGGCTACCTCTACGAGAAGGGAGGCGCCTGGTGGTTCCGTTCCACCGCCTTCGGCGACGAGAAGGACCGGGTGGTGGTGCGGGAGAACGGTCAGAGCACCTATTTTGCCTCCGACATCGCCTACCATATGGATAAGGTCGAGCGGGGGTTCGAGCGCATCCTTGACATCTGGGGTGCCGACCACCACGGCTACGTGCCGCGGGTGAAGGCGGCGCTAGAGGCGATGGGCGACGACCCGAGCCGCTTGGAGGTGCTGCTGGTTCAGTTCGCCATCCTCTACCGCGGCGGCGAGAAGGTGCAGATGTCCACCCGTTCGGGGGAGTTCGTCACCCTGCGCGAGCTGCGCAAGGAGGTGGGCACCGACGCCGCCCGCTTCTACTACGTCATGCGTAAGTGCGAGCAGCACCTCGACTTCGACCTGGATCTGGCCAAGTCTCAGTCCAGCGACAACCCCGTGTACTACGTGCAGTATGCCCACGCCCGGGTCGCCAGCGTCCTACGGCAAGCAGCAGACAAGGGCATCGACGTCGATATCTCCCCCGGTGCGACGAATCTGGAGCGGCTCGGCGAGGAGCAGGAACTGTCCTTGCTCAAGGCGCTCTCACGCTATCCAGAGGTCGTGGAGGGGGCGGCGGTGTTGGCCGAGCCCCACCAGCTCACCCACTATCTGCGCGAGCTGGCCAATGCCTTTCATGTGTACTATGGGACGCACCAGTTTCTGGTGCCCGACGCGGGTCTGCGCGATGCGCGCATCAAGCTCATCTTGGCGGTGCGCGGGGTGCTGCGCAACGGACTGAACCTGCTCGGCGTCTCTGCCCCGGAGCGGATGTAGGCCATGACAAAGGATACGGTACCCCCCGAGAAGTTTGTCCCCCGCCATGCGCGACGCTGTGCCTGCGCCGTGTGGTTTGTGCTCGGCGCTATCGCCGGTGCCTTCGCGGTGGGGTTATACTGGCTGAAGCAGCAACCTGCCGAGACCCACGCGCAAGTCCCCGCAGA
>JAEHCY010000082.1 GCA_016880695.1 Chromatiaceae bacterium
CGCCGGCGTGCTCACGCAAACGCCCCCACAGGGCATCGAGCTGGTGCCAGCGCAGCGCGGAGGTGAAGCTCCCGCGAAACGCCCGCAGGAACTCATCCGCGAGTGCGGCCGGCGTTTCTGGATGGGTCATCGCGTTGGAAAAGCCGCTCCAAGAGGTCTCTTTGCGTCACAGGTGCGCAAGCCAACGCAGTGAGTATACTTTTGCTTTCCCTGACACGCGACCGCCCCCATGACTGAATCGACCACGCTCCACCAGTCCAACCTCAGCGGTATCCCGCTGATCAATCGCGGCAAGGTACGCGACATCTATGCCGTCGACGCCGAGCACCTGCTGATCGTCGCCACCGACCGGCTCTCCGCCTTCGATGTGGTGCTGCCGCAGCCGATTCCGGGCAAGGGTGAGGTACTCACCCGGGTGTCGAATTTCTGGTTTCGCCGCACCCGCCACCTGATCCCCAACCACCTCACCGACATCCCGCTGAGCGAGGTCGTGAAATCCCCGGAGGAGCGAGCGCAGCTCGGGGATCGCGCCGTCATCGTGCGCCGCCTCAAACCCCTGCCGGTGGAGGCCATCGTCCGCGGTTACCTGATCGGTTCGGGTTGGAAGGACTATCAACAAACCGGAAGCGTCTGCGGCATCGAGCTTCCAGCGGGACTGCGTCAGGCCGACAAGCTGCCAGAGGCCATCTTCACCCCCTCCACCAAGGCCGCGGCGGGAAACCATGACATCAACATCGGCTTCGAGGAGATGGCCACTCTGCTGGATCCGGCGCTCGCCGCCGAGGTGCGCGCCGTCAGCCTCAGGATCTACACCGAATGCGCCGCCTATGCCCGGGAGCGGGGGATCATCATCGCGGACACCAAGTTCGAGCTCGGTCAGGATGCCGAGGGACGGCTGTATCTGATCGACGAGGTACTCACCCCGGATTCTTCGCGCTTCTGGCCCGCGGATCAGTATCAGCCGGGCATCAGCCCGCCCAGCTTCGACAAGCAGTTCGTGCGCGATTACCTGGAAACCCTGGACTGGGACAAGACCCCACCGGCCCCGAGCCTGCCGCAGGAGATCATCGACAGAACCGCGGCCAAGTACCGGGAGGCCGAGCAGCGCTTGACAGGGGACCGCTGACGTTCATTGGCGAGCGGCCCGCCTCTCAGGGGCTGCTCGTGGTGTCTTCTTGAGAGTTCAAAATCGCCGTTGGAGCATCTTCATCCCTCGATAGGCATTGCTGGGCAAGGCGACTCGGGACGAACGAAACGGAACCGAATGACTGAGACACCCGCTCGTCCCGACCCGCCGAGATGCGGCACATCGGGGGATCAGGCCGGCTAGCCGGGATAGCGGCCGTATCCAGGCCGGTCCTGGGCCTGGTGAAAGGGGCCTTCACCCCACAACCGCCGAATCTGGGTTAACGATCCCTCACACCGGGGCACGGGCAACCGCGGCCACGGTTGCGTCCGCTCGAGGCCCTCTGCGCAGCGCGCGCAAAGACTCGCGCCGAAATCGCTTCGACTCCGGGTAGGGGAACACATCTTCGAGGTAGCCCGCGCGGATGCGCGCCTGCTTCGCCTTCCAGTACGCCGGGTCGAGCAGGTCGGCGTGCATCTCCATGAACAGCTTACGCACCCGCGGGTCGCCCAACAGGAAGACGCCGAACTCCTCGGGAAAGACATCGTTGGGACCCACGGAATACCAGGGCTCCCCGGACATCTCGAGTTCCGGGTAGGGCGCCTCGGGGATGCGGCGGAAATTGCACTCGGTCATGTAGGAGATCTCGTCATAATCGTAGAACACCACACGATCCTGACGGGTGACCCCAAAGTTCTTGAACAGCATGTCGCCGGGGAAGATGTTGGCGGAGGCCAACTGCTTGATGGCATCCCCGTAC
The DNA here is from genome assembly GCA_016880695.1 of Chromatiaceae bacterium. Taxonomy (GTDB): domain Bacteria; phylum Pseudomonadota; class Gammaproteobacteria; order Chromatiales; family Chromatiaceae; genus JAEHCY01. Next base: position 1,887 of record JAEHCY010000082.1, read on the forward strand.
TCCCGGATGGCGTGGCGAAGCTGCTCGGGGTTCGCCGACTGCAGGTAGAGGTTGAGGGGCATCATCCGCCGCTCGATGTAAAGGTGCTTGATGATGATCCGGTCGCCCTCGAGCTCGATGGACGAAGGCGCCTCCTGCTGGAGCTCCTCCACCAGCGCCACCGAGAATCGGGCTAGTGGAAAGGCCGCCTCGGAGTACTCCAGGGAGTCCGCCATACGCCCCAGGCGGTCATGGTGTTTCACCAGCAGGTACTTTTCCTTGACCGTCTCGCGGGTGAGCTCCTTGCTCGGGGCAAAGCGGTCCTTGATGACCTTGAACACATAGGGGTAGGAGGGCAGGGTGAACACGCACATCACCATGCCCTTGATACCGGGGGCCACCACGAGCTCGTCGCTGGAATAGCGCAGGTGCTTGAGGAAATCCCGGTAGAAATCGGTCTTGCCGTGCTTCTGTAGACCGAGGGCGGTGTAGAGCTCGGCCTTGCTCTTGCGCGGCATCAGGTGCCGCAGGAAATCAACCACGGCGGAGGGAACCTCCACGTCCACCATGAAATAGGCCCGGGTAAAGCTGAATACATTGGCCAGGCTACGCTCGCCGGTGAGCAGCGTGTCCACATAGAGGCCGCCGCGCTCGTTGTGCAGAACCGGGATGACGAAGGGGGTCTCGTCCATCCCGTTGACCACCTTACCGATGAGGTAGGCCGCCTTGTTACGGTAGAAGGGGACGCTCAGCACCGCAAGCTGAAAATTCTCAGAACGGTTAGCCAAGGACGGAAAGCTCTCTTGGATGGCCTTGAGCAGGTTGCGAATGTCGCCTCTACGGTCCTCGAAGGGCAGATCGAATCGGTCGAGGATGTGGCCGATGACCTTGTAAAACCCTTCCCGGGCCGGGTAGTACCAGTTGTAGATGGGCGCCTCCGACTGGATGTGCTCGGTGGAGACCGCCGGCCAGACGAAGATGTTGCGGTTGTTGTAGTAGCGGCGATGGAATAGGCGGCAAAACACCGAGTTGTAAAAGGTCTCCGCAAGCTCCGGCTGCCGGTGCTGGTGGAGAAGGCGCACATACTCCACCTTGACCCTCTGCCAGAGCAGCTCATCGAGCTCCGGCAGGCCAAAGATCTCGTGGAGCTTCTTGGTGGTGTCCTTGACGCGGTGGTCGTAGAAGTCGATCCGCTCCCGCGAGGCCTTCTGGACTGCATTCCAGTCCGCCCGTTCGAACCGCTCCCGGGCCCCCGCACTGATCTCCCGGAACAACCAATAGTGGAGCTCGAACCCGTCGAGCACCGTGCGCGCGATCTGCTTGGCTTCCTCCCATGCCATGGAAGACGGCTCAGCTCAGGGGAGCGGCAGAGACCAGGATTCCGTCTTCGTCGCAGTAAACCTGGCAGCCCGGCGTGAAACTCACCCCGGCGAACTGGACCGCCACCTCGGCGACTCCTTCCCCGCGCCGTACACTCTTGCGCGGATGGGTCGCGAGGGCCTTCACGCCGAGGTCCATCTCCCCGAGCTCCACCGAGTCACGCACGCAACCGAATAGGACCAGACCCGCCCAGCCGTTGGCGCAGGCCTTCGCCGCGAGCAGATCCCCCAGCATGGCGCAGCGCAGCGAGCCCCCGGCGTCCACCACCAGGACCCTGCCGCGTCCCTCGCTCTCGAGCGCCTGCTTGACCAGGGAGTTGTCCTCGAAGCACTTGACGGTGGCGACGGGACCCTCAAAGCGCCGCCGGCTGCCGAAGTCGCGAAAGATCGGGTCGCAGACCTGGACCCGGCCCTCGAAGGCGTCGTAGAGATCTGCGGTCTTGAACGACATATTGGCGATGCTCCGGTACCGGACTCCCGCGACCCGCCAGGGCCGCGGGAACCCGCTTACGACCCTTTAGTGATCGAACTGGGCCTCTTCCGTGGAGCCCTTGAGTGCCGTGACCGATGAGGCACCCCCCTGAATTACGGTGGTGACGTCGTCGAAGTAGCCCGCGCCCACCTCCTGCTGATGCGATACAAAGGTGTAACCGCGGCCGCGGGCGGCGAACTCCGGCTCCTGCACCATCTCCACGTAGTGCTTCATGCCCTGACCGCGGGCGTAGGCGTAGGCCAGGTCATACATGTTGAACCACATGTTGTGGATACCGGCCAGGGTGATGAACTGGTACTTGTAGCCCATCTCCGAGAGCCCATCCTGGAAGCGCGCGATGGTGGCATCGTCGAGGTTCTTCTTCCAGTTGAAGGACGGCGAGCAGTTATAGGCCAAGAGCTTGTTGGGGTTCTGCGCCAGCACGGCGTCCGCGAACTCCTTGGCGAAGCCCAGATCCGGCGTGCCGGTCTCGCACCACACCAGATCCGCGTAGGGGGCATAGGCCACGCCGCGGGAGATCGCCTGCTCGAGACCGTTCTTCACCTGATAGAACCCCTCGGAGGTGCGCTGACCGGTGAGGAAGGGTTGGTCGTTGGGGTCCACATCGGAGGTGAGCAGGTTCGCCGCCTCCGCGTCCGTTCTGGCCAGCACCAGCGTGGATACACCGCACACATCCGCGGCCAGGCGCGCGGCGATCAGCTTCTGCACCGCCTCCTGGGTGGGCACCAGCACCTTGCCCCCCATATGACCGCACTTCTTGACCGCGGCGAGCTGGTCCTCGTAATGCACCCCGGCGGCACCGTTGGCGATCATGTTCTTCATCAGCTCGAAGGCGTTGAGCACGCCACCGAAGCCTGCCTCCGCATCCGCGACAATGGGCAGGAAGTAGTCGATGTAACCCGCGTCACCAGGACCGACGCCCCGGGACCACTGGATCTCGTCGGCCCGTTTGAAGGTGTTGTTGATGCGACGGACCATGGTCGGCACCGAGTCGTAGGCGTAGAGGGACTGGTCCGGATACATGGTTTCCGAGGTGTTGCCGTCGGCCGCGACCTGCCAACCGGACAGGTAGATGGCTTCCACACCGGCCTTGGCCTGCTGCATGGCCTGACCCGCGGTGATGGCACCCATGCAGTTCACGTAGCCCTTTTTTGCCGCACCGTGGATAAGCTTCCACAGCTTTTCGGCCCCCCTGCGCGCATAGGTGTGCTCGGGCTGTATCGAGCCCCGCAGACGCACCACGTCGGCTGCGGTATAGCCGCGCTCGACGTCCGTCCAACGGGGGTTCTCCGCCCAATCTTTTTCCAGGGCCTTGGTCTGCTCATCTCGGGTCATAGCTCATGCTCCTTCAGTTGCAATTTCGGGGTAGGTTGGACCGCACCAGCAGGCTGCGGCGGATCTTCGTTACCAAGACTGCACTTGCCCACAAAGGCCCCCGACTAGGGCACCCCCTCGCACTCCGTTGTCGCCGCGTTTGGGCTGAGCGTCTGCGGCGGGCATAACCCCCCAGCCCATCGAGCATCCGCCGCCGGCCCAACCTCGCGAAAACCCAGAGGCGACCAGTCTATGGTCCCGCACGGTGGCGAACGAACGCGACCCCAGGAGACAACTGACGGCTGGCGCAGCCACGTCACAGGTTGTCGGGTTGTTTACCGCCACCCCTGGCACACCGACCGACTGCGCACTGGCAAAGAGATTCAGTCAAGTTAGCCTGGTAAGGTTAGTGGCTACTAGATTATTTGCAAAACTAATTATTTTAATTTTGTCTATTGACTTGGGAAATGCTTTGTCTTCCGGCGGAGCCCCTCACGGCATCCCGCCGATACCGCCAGAAATGCAAAGAGCCCAGCAGCGCTGGGCTCTTTGCCTTCTTGGACATCGCGATCGTTAAAGCCCGCAATCCCTCAGCCTACGGGGCATAGGGATCCGGCCCGCCGATGCAACAGCGCCGGCGCAGGACCTACTTCCAGAACTCCCACCAGCCCTTTCCGCCGCCCATGCCCTGCATCCCGGACATGCCACCCATTCCACCCATTCCACCCATGCCGCTCATCCCGGACATGCCGCCCATGCCCTGCATCCCAGACATGCCACCCATTCCACCCATACCCTGCATCCCGGACATTCCACCCATGCCGCCCATCCCGGACATGCCGCCCATACCGCCCATGCCCTGCATTCCGGACATACCGCCCATTCCCTGGGCAACGATGGCACCCGGGGCCGCCAGGCTACCCGCGACCACAACGACGCCCATCCACTTAACGCTGCGCTTGATCAACATGTTATCTCTCCTCGGTAGTGATCCATGAACAATCGGACTTATAGCTAAAGCAATGCGCGTGCCAATTTGCGGGACCTGCCGCTGCGGGTCCTGCCACAACGGGAACGCTTCCGACCCGAGGCAGCGCAGGCGACACCCCAGGACGGCGACCCGCCATCATGGCAGGCCGCCCGCCGAGGATGCTCGATCGCCGCCGCCTTTCAGTACGCGGGCCCGTCACTAGCATAGCTCAGACCCGCGGCCGCGGCCTGCTCGCGGACCGTCCGGTAGATCTTGGCATCCAAGGAGTCCCGGGCACCCGCGTCCTTCTCCACCTTCCCCTTGAGGTAACCCGCGCGTTGTTCCGCAAGGTCTCGTATCCTGCCCTGCAACTCTTTGCGCTGCTCCAGCGTCTGGCCGATTGTGGCCTTCTGCTCCGCCGGGGTCATCGCCTGGAGTGGTGCTGGCAGGGCCTCGGGCGCGACGGACTCGAGATCCACTCGGCCGCTAGCCACATCCGCCACCAGCTCCTTGTCGCCGAGAAAGCTGGTGGCGCCCCCCTCCGAGGCAATGAAGGTCGCGCGGCGGGCCCGGGACTCCACGGAGGCGCCCGCGTGCAGCTTGTCGGTGGCCTCCAGCTTTTGGCGCTTCGCCGCCTGCTCCTCCTCGGAACCATAGTACAGGCGGGTCTGGTCGAGCTTGGCGGAAAGCTCCGCCAGGCGAGCATCGAAGGGGGTGGCAATGGCCACCGCGCCACCTGACTGATCCACCTGGAAGTACTGGCCCCGCCCAATCTGGGCGATACGCTGCCACTCCCGGGCCGTCTCGCCAGCCTGGCCACACTGTACGGCGTTGACGTGAATCCCTCGCTCCTGGGCCACCTTGAGGGTCTCCGGGTACTTCACGTCATTGGGATAGTCCATATGGGGCGGTGCGTCCCCGACCAGGAACAGCGTCTTGTAGGTGTTGGGGTCCTGGCTCCAGGAAATGCGCTGGACCGCATCGTAGAGCGCCTGATTCACGCTCTCGGGGCCGTCGCCGCCCCCGTCGGCGCGAAAGTCCATCAGGGTCGCGTACACCGAATCCAGGTCGACAGACAGGTCCACCACCCGGGTCACATAGGCATCGCCGCGGTCTCGGTAGGCGACCAGCCCCATTCGAATTTCGGGTGTGGGCTGTCCCGAGGCCAGGGTGGAGGCGATGGACCAGATCTTTTCCTTGGCGGCCTGGATCAGACCACTCATGCTGCCCGTGGTATCGAGCACGAACACCACCTCGACCCGGGGCCGCTGGTTGGTCGTGCGGTCCGAGGGGGGAATCGGGAGCGTCCCCGGATTCGGGGCCGGCGGGGTCAGGGTGGCGAGCTGCTGCTGGATCGGGTAATAGGCCACGGCCGCGGCGGTGACCGCGAACAGGGCAAGTCCGACGAGCTTGGTTTTCATGATGTGATTCTCCGATGAGTCAACGAACCGATGACAGTTTTCTCAGGGCCGCGTCCGCGGCGCGTTCGGCGCACCCGAAGCGGTCTTCCGTGTCGGCATCCGAGTCAGGTCTCGACGCCCGCCCAGGCAGCCGCGGCGGGATAGCCACGAATAGGGCCTGGACCAGAAAGAAGCACCAGACACTGAGTAGGACGCTGCCGGTGTAAAGCGCCGCCCACACGGCGGCGGCCAGGCCAAGGCCGCTCAGCCCTAGATCCACCCCCGCAGCCAACAGGCTGGAGTGGAAATAGAGGGAGCGGACCAGCCAGATCAGGCCCACATGAACCAACAGGTACAGGACCAGGGGCAGCCCAAGCCCCCAGGCCGCACCCGCCACCAGAACCCATGCGGCCAGGGTCGTGATGCGCCCGACCCGCTCGGCGCTGCGGCCGAGGAGATAGAGCACGTAGGCCAGTCCGATGCCAGGGATCAACAGGCGCAGCACCCCACCGCTCGCCGCGACCCCGCCCAGGGCAGCAAAGAGAATGCTGGCGCCGAGGCTTGCGATCAGTGCCACCAGCGCGCCTTCAAGGAACGTGGGACGGTTCATGGCTGCCTCCGCTTGTGTTTCTCGCGCAGAAAGGCCACCTCCACGTCCTCGTCGCGCACCGAGATATCCGGCACCGGCCAGCTCTCGTCCAACCGCCCGGCGTCATCCTCCTCCTCGGCCAGGAGCTCCGCCTTCTGGCGCATCGCCTCCAGGCGCAAGCGATGTTCCTCAACCCGCCCGCGCAGACCCGCGAGGCGTACCTCCAGGGCCTCGCGTTTGCGGGCGATGAGCCTGCGCAGACGCTCGGCCTCGAGCTTGCGCTTGACCAGCGCCCTGGCCAGGTCATCCTTTTCCGCGGCGAAGCAGATCCCGAGCTCCTCTTCGATTTCCGCCAGGGTCTGGTCGAGATCGGCCACGCGGGCGAGGAGCTGGCCGCGCTCCTGGTTCAGCCCCCGCAGCCGTTGCTCGTCGCGGGCCTGGGCCTCTTCCATCTCCCGCACCGCCTGCCTCAGCAGCAGGTCGGGCTCCTCGATGCGGTCAAGGACCGCATGCAGATCCGCCCGGAACAGGCGGGTGACGCGTGTGATCAGTGCCATGATGGGTGCCTCCCGTGGGTCGTTGGTGAATCTCCAACTTCAGTCTAAGGAAGCGGCCGGGGGGCTCGTAGGCGGACTTTGGTAAAACCTTGCCACCCAGGTTTACCCAACATTTACAAAACCGGCACCCAGACCGGTGGTAGGCTTTGCCGACCATGAACCGCAAGCTCCGCCTGCTGGTCGTCGAGGACGAGGCCGCCATCCGTATTGGCCTGAGGGATGTCTTTGTGTTCCACGGGTATGAGGTCGAGACCGCCGCGGACGGCCGCGAGGGGCTGAGGAAGGCATTAAGCGGCACCTTCGATCTGGTGCTGCTGGACCTGATGCTGCCCGGTATCGACGGGTTCGAGATTTGTAACCGCATCCGCGCCCAGGACCCCGAGCAGCCCATCATCCTGCTCACGGCCAAGACCGCCGACGAGGACATCATTCAGGGGTTGACGCTCGGGGCCGACGACTACGTCACCAAGCCCTTCTCGGTGGCCCAGCTGGTGCTGCGGGTACAGGCGGTGCTGCGACGCTCCCGGGTGGGCATGGCCGAGCAAGGCCGCCTCTACCTCGGACCCGATGTGATGGTGGACGTGCGCAGCCTCTCGGGCCAGCGCGGCCCCGTGGCCCTGTCCTTCACCCGGCGGGAGGTGGAGATCCTGCAGCACCTTCACGCGAGCTCCGAGCGCGCCGTCTCCCGCGAAGAGCTTCTGACCAAGGTGTGGGGCTACGCCCGCAACCTCGACCTCGAGACCCGGACCGTGGACATCCACATCGCCAAGCTGCGCCGTAAAATCGAGTCCGACCCGAGTGATCCGCGCCTCTTGGTCACGGTGCGCGGCGCGGGATACCGCTTGCTCAGGGATTGAGATGCGCCACCACCGCTTCCGGGGCTGGGACGAGAAGCGGCTGCGCCTGGGGCTCGGCGCCTTCTTCCTGGCCCTGCTGATCCCCACCGGGGTGCTCATCGAGCAGGCCTACCGCCAGCTCCGCTGGGAGGCGTTTCACCAGTATCAGGCGCTCGCGGAGGAGCTTGCGGCGCGCATCGACGCCCGCCTGGGAGAGCTGATCGGGATCGAGGAACGCCGATCCTTTGCCGACTATGCCTTCCTGGTGATCACTGGAGATCCCCCCTCAAGGGTCCCTCAACGCTCGCCCCTGTCTACCTATCCGGTGACCTCCGAGCTCCCGGGGCTCATCGGCTACTTCCAGGTCGATAGCCGCGGCAACCTCAGCTCTCCCCTGCTCCCGGCTCCCGACACCGAGCCCTCCGCCCACGGCGTATCCGAGACTGAGCTGGCCGAGCGCAGGGCGTTACAGATACGCATCGGGGACATCCTCGCCCAGAACCGGCTGGTGCAGCAGCCGCTCACTGCTACCGTTGGTGCCGTGGCCGCGAGCGCCCCCCGGGCCCCGTTGGAAGCGGAGCGAGCAATGGTTTCGGCGGCCGAACCGGACCAGGCTGCCCCCCTCCCATCCCGCGACCAGGCGGCACCTGCCCAAGCGGAGTCGGGCATGGCCCAGGCGGCCTTCGACCGCCTCGAGGAAGCGGTCGGCATGGCCGAGGAAAACAAAGAGAAGGTCGCCCAGCGCTCGCTCGGGCGGGTCAAGGACCTCCAGCTCGATTTCCGCTTCCAGGCCAAGATGACCGACGAGGCCGAGGGGCAGGCCGCGGCACAGAGATCGGCCCCGATCGCCAAGCGCGAGGGGCACCGGGAACGCGGGGCCTTGCCGCAGGCCGCGCCACCGCTCGGGGCCGTGCCCGCCGCACCGGCACCCCCGCCGACGCGGCCCCGCATCGACACCTTTGCCAGCGAGGTCGATCCCTTCGCCCTGAGCCTGCTCGACAGCGGGCACTTCGTGCTCTATCGCAACCTCTGGCGCGATGCGCAGCGCACCATACAGGGGGCACTGATCGACCAGCAACGGTTCTTGGAGGGCATCATCGAAGCGGCCTTCCGGCCAACCGCCCTCTCCCGCATGAGCAACCTGATCGTCGCCTACCGAGGAGACGTGCTCGCCGCCTTCTCCGGGCAGTCCCAGAGGGAGTACAGCCCGGGCACCGCCGAACTCCGCGGTACGCTGCTGTATCAGGCCCGCTTGTCGACCCCCCTGGGCAGCCTGCGGCTCATCTTCAGCCTGACCCGGCTACCGGCCGGGCCCGGCGCCGCGGTGCTCGCCTGGGTCGCCGCAGTGCTGCTCATTGTGCTCTGCGGCGGCTTCTATCTGCTGTACCGACTGGGGGTTGGTCAGATCCGCCTCGCCTGCCAGCAGCAGGATTTCGTCTCCGCCGTCAGCCACGAGCTCAAGACCCCCCTGACCTCGATCCGCATGTACAGCGAGATGCTGCGCGAGGGTTGGGTGACCGAGGAGAAACGCCCAATCTACTACCGCTTCATCCACGACGAGAGCGAGCGTCTCTCGCGGCTCATCAGCAACGTCTTGCAGCTCGCCCGCATGACCCGCAGTGAGTTCCGCGTCGACCTCAAACCGACTCCGGTCGGCGAACTGCTCGAGGACATCCGGGGCAAGATCGCCTCGCAGGCGCAAGCGGCGGGCTTCACCCTCAATCTGGCCTGCAGCGGGGAGGCCGGCGCGGCGATGGTCCAGGCCGATCGGGACCTCGTCGCACAGATCCTCATCAACCTGGTGGACAACGCGGTGAAGTTCTCGGCCAAGGCGGAGCACAAGGCCATCGACCTCGCCTGTGACCTCCAGCGCGGCAGGGGTGTGGGAATCTCGGTGCGGGACTACGGCCCCGGCATACCCAAGACGCAGCTGCGCAAGATCTTTCAGCTCTTCTACCGCTCCGAGAGTGAGCTCACCCGCGAGACGGTGGGGACCGGCATCGGGCTCGCGCTGGTGCGGCAGTTGGCCCAGGCCATGGGCGGCAGCGTGGAGGTGGTCAACCGCGACCCTGGGGCCGAGTTCCGTCTGCAGTTGCCGCTCGGGCGGGCGCCCTGATCCCTCCCGGACCACGCGGATGAAACCGCGGGCGCCGATCCCCATTGTCCTATCGAGCGGCATTTCGCCGGGAGGACCGCGCACCCGTGACTACCGACCTGAACCGACGCCACCTTCTCTTGGGCCTGGCCGGGGCCCTGGTGGGCCTCCCTTCGCTGGTGCTGGCCAGTCGCCTGCAGCCCACACCAGCGCAACCCGCCGGCCCGTTCTACCCGGTCGAGCCCCCGCTCGACGATGACAACGACCTCACGCGGGTCACCGGCCGCACCGCCCCGGCCCTGGGTGAGATCACCGACCTCGGCGGACACATCCTCAACGCGAATGGTGAACCCCTTTCGGGACTGCGCATCGAGATCTGGCAGTGCGACGCCAACGGCCGCTATCGCCACCCCCACGACCACGGCGGCAAACCCAGGGACGAGGGCTTCCAAGGCCATGGCCACACCATCACCGACACGCAGGGGCGTTACCGCTTCCGCACCATCCGCCCCGTTGCCTATCCTGGACGCGCCCCGCACATCCACGTTGCGGTCTTTTCCGAGGGCATGGCACCCTTCGTCACCCAGATTTACGTCATGGGTGAACCGCAAAACGCCGGGGACTTCCTGTTCCAGCACCTGCCCGCGGACCGCCGCCCCTTGGTGCTCGCCGACTTTGTCCCCGAAACCGGGGGCGACGCCAGGCTCACCGCCCGTTTCGACCTGATCCTGGACGGTGGCGGCACCCCGGCCCTATGACCCACAGGCGGGCACGCGCGGCCTTCTTCTTGGACCTGGGTACGAATTTGAACTAGGATGAGCGCAAGATTCCTGCGTTCGAGGGTGATCGTCATGCGCATTTCGGTGTTCCTGACCAGCATCTTCGCGGTCGCCACCCTGGGTGCCTGCGGCGCAACCCCGCCCAAGACCTCGGCCGACAACTCCGCCACCCGGGCGACCTCCACACCCACCCGGCCCGGAACCGGGAGCTACGCGCGATATCCCGCCGCCGAGGAGCTGGTCGCCCGGCTGCATGCCGAGCACGGACTGGATCCCGAGCAGCTCCGCAACACCCTCTCCCGCGCGGAGCGCCAACAGTGGATCCTGGAGCTGGTCAACCGGCCCGCCCCCACGCCGAGCACCAAGCCCACCGGAAGCTGGACCCGCTACAGCAGCAAGTTCCTCAACGAGGACCGCATCAGCAAGGGCGTGCAGTTCTGGGGGGAGCATGCCGAGGTCCTCGAGCGGGCCTCCCGCCGCTACGGCGTCCCGCCGGAATATGTGGTGGCCATCATTGGGGTGGAGACCCACTACGGGCGCAATTTCGGGAAAACCCGGGTGATCGATGCCCTGGCCACCCTGGCGTTCGACTTTCCGCGGCGCGGTGATTACTTCACCAAAGAGTTGGGCGACTATCTGGTGATGACCCACAACGAAGGGCTCGACCCCTTCGGGCCACGGGGCTCCTACGCCGGCGCCATGGGCTACGGGCAGTTCATGCCGAGCAGCTTTCTTACCTATGCGGTCGATTTCAACGGCGACGGCAAGCGCAATCTGTGGGACCCCGAGGACGCCATCGGCAGCGTCGCCAACTACTTCAAGGGTCACGATTGGCGCGGCGGCGAGGCAGTGGCAATCCCGGCCAGGGCGCAGGGCACCGCACCCCAGCTCATGAAGGCGGACTTCACCACCCGCTATCGGGTGGAGGAATTGGCCAGGGAAGGGGTGACCAGCACCGCCCCGCTCGATGGCAACGGGCAGGTCAGTCTGTTACGCCTCGATGGCGTGGGTGGCTTCGAATACTGGCTTGGGCTGCACAACTTCTATGTCATCACCCGCTACAACCACAGCACCTATTACGCCATGTCGGTGCACCAGCTCGCCCAGCAGTTGCGCTCACGCCGCGGGCCGGTGGACAGACCGCTGATCTCCTGGCTCCAAAGGCTGGTCCGGCCCACCGACGGGTTGGGGTAGGGCACTCGTCCAGGGCGAACGCCGGGAGTTGCGCGATTCGTCTGCTGCAGGCAGGGGGCGTCGCGGCCAGGGCACCCGCCCCCATCCTCCTGACCCGCGCCGGCCCAAACCAACCCCCACCGAGCACCCGGCTCCTAGCACCAGGGAAGCCTTGGCGTGACTGCAGCGAAGCCGCAACCCGGCCAGATCACCGGCGTCATCCTGGCCGGCGGCAAGGCCCGACGCATGGGGGGCATCGACAAGGGCCTGCTCGAGTTTGCCGGCAGGCCCCTGATCGCCTGGGTGATCGAGGGCCTCGCCCCACAGGTGGGGGGCATCCTGGTGAGCGCCAACCGCAACCTCGACGCCTATCGCGCCTTCGGTTACCCCGTGATCCCCGACACCCTGGCCGACTTCCAGGGCCCGCTGGCGGGTCTCGCCAGCGCGA
>JAEHCY010000614.1 GCA_016880695.1 Chromatiaceae bacterium
AGTCGCAGGCCGTTACCAGGAATGGCAGCTGTGCCATCTGGTCGGTGCCTGCGATCTGGATCGCTCCAGTCGATGCACCGGTCTCTGCAAGGAGAAGGCTCTCGGCAAAGAAGATACCTACCAGGAAGTTGGTGGCTGGTTTCTCTCGCACCATAATGCCGTCGACCGCGGCAGCATATGCAAACTGATCAGATGTCAGCCTGTGTTGTGGCATTTTCCCGCGCTGTTCGATATGCGGCTCTATCCCAGCTGGGAGATCTTTGGCCCTGGCTTTCCGGGGCTCGGGCGGAGTGTCCGTTCCCGCCACCCGAAACAGCCACTGCTGCGGCGAGCTCGAACGGCGGACAAACGGCACCGCAAAGCTATCCGCTGGGGATGCCGTCACGTTTTTTCACCCGTCGCAAGCGGGTCACTCGAACGTCTGGACCCACTGATGCCGCGAGAAGCTGAAAACGTGATTGTGAACTTCGCGCCCACGGGCATGGTTCCGACGAAGGAGATGACACCCTATGTCCCGATCAGTGTCTCCGAAATCGTGGAGGAGGTGCACGCCGCGTGTGAGCTTGGAATCACGATCGTTCATCTGCACGCACGAGATGCCATCACCGGCCAGCCGACGACGGATCCCGATGTCTATGGGGCGCTGATCGGCGGTATCCGGAGATTTGCTCCAGACCTCGTCGTTGGCGTATCTCTCAGCGGACGAACCGTCCAGGCCGTGGAGCGACGTGCTGCGCCCCTGATGTTGGATGGCGATGTGAAGCCCGACATGGGAAGCCTAACGCTGGGATCGGTGAACTTCACCCGGCAAGCCTCGGTGAATGAACCGGAGGTCATCCGCAATCTCGCCAGGAAGATGCAAACCCAAGGTGTCCTGCCAGAGCTCGAGGTATTCGATCTCGGGATGATCAACACTGCCCGCTATCTGATCGCCAGAAAACTGGTGACACCGCCTTATTACTTCAATCTTTTTTTCGGAAACGTCCAGGGTACCCAGCCCGATCTGCTGCATGCGGGCGTGATGCTCCGGGATCTACCCGAGCCGTCCTATTGGAGCTTCGCCGGGGTAGGGGACTGCCAGGGCCGCATGAATGCCCTTGCCATTGCGGGAGGGGGGGTGTTCGAGTTGGTATTGAGGACAACATCTATAGCGACCGGAATCGCACTAGGCTAGCGCAGAACATCGATCTCTTAAGACGAGTGCACCAAGTCGCCGAGGTGCTCGGCCGCGAGATCATGAAGCCCACGGAGCTCAGACACCTTCTCGGCCTCCGCGAGGGCCATGGCAACTATGGCCGAGCCGCCCTAAAGTAGGATGTGGGGCTTGTGACTTCGTACGCGCGGGGAGCGGGCATGATCTGGTATCGTTGCCAGGTGCCCCCTAGGCCTGCGACTCGGCCTGAACGGAAGCCCGTCAACGGGCTAACCCTCCTGCCGGGTTTGCGGCCCGGTGCGGAGTAACCGCGCGGCCGCACATCGCGCTTTTGTCTCTCGAAACGGTATATGACTAGCCGCCAACCTCTCGTGCTTTTTGGCATCAGCAACCTGCTCGGCGACATCATCGAGGTTGCTGCGCTCGCGGGGTTCAGAGTTTCTACGTTGGTGACTAACCAGCCGGAGGTCGTCAGGCCGCGAACTATACCGCTCTCGGATCGTCTCGGGCGTCTGGAGCAACCCCCCGCTGTAGTGCCCCTAGAGGACTTCTTTCCGTCGCACGGTGAGGCCTATTTCATCGGAACCACTTCGACCGGGAAGGGCGATTTGGTGGACAAGCTTTGGAATCGTTTCGCGATCCGGTTCTGCAACCTGATTCATCCAAGAGCATTTGTTTCAGCTAGCAGCACACTCGGCGAGGGCGTTTTCCTGGGCGCCAATTCAGTCATTGGGTCAGGTTGCGGCATCGGAGACCACGTCTTTATCAACCGGGGCGTAACCGTGGGACACGACACAAGGATCGGGCGATTCTCGCGGCTGTCCCCTGGCTGTAACGTGGCCGGGTTTGTTCGAATCGGAGAAGCCTGCGTCCTCGGAATGGGCTGCAACGTCATCGAGGAACTGGTAATCGGTGATCGAGCCGTAGTGGCTGCGGGCGCCGTGGTGATCCGTGATGTCCAACCTGATACATTGGTTGCGGGTGTGCCTGCTGAGCTCAAGAAAGGCCTAGCAGCGAAGGTCTAAGGGATTCTCGAACGCTGCGTATTTGTCCTGTCACAGGTTCTGTTTCCACGCGCAGTGAGCCCTCTCCTATGACCTACTTAGAACAATATGCAGCGGATGGCTTCGCGATCGTGCGGGGGGCCTTCGAGGAAGACGATATTGCATGCATTGCATGCGAGTTCGATCGCATGAAGGCTGAGGGATTAAAGCACCCGCGGAGCTTCCGCCACAAAAATATCCTCTACCTGATCAAGGAAGATCCCCTGATTGGCCGTAATCTCCGCTTTATGCACTGGCCATCCTACATTAGCCCCTTGCTTGCTCGATACCGAACTGATCCACGTCTTCTGGCTATTATCGAACCGCTAATCGGCCGGGATATAAAGCAAATCATCAATGAGTTGATCTGGAAGACACCGGGGGCTTGTCAGACTGGCTACAGCTATCACCAGGATGCCCGTTTCAGGAGGCCGGCATCGGCTTACCGGAGTCTCGCTTCGGCCTATGTACAGACGGCCATCGCTGTGGACCCGCATCGGCCGGAGAATGGATGCCTCAGGATCGTGCGTGGGAGCCACCGTCTCGGTGACTTATCCATAGGTACGCAGCAGAGTGTGTATCAAGGTTCGACTGAGGAGTCAGACCTTCGCGCGCTCGGGATCCCGCACGGAGACGTGGTCGATATCATACTGGAGCCCGGTGATCTCGCCCTCTGGGGGCCCTACGCTATCCATGGCTCAGGGTCCAATACATCCACCCTGGACAGGCGAGCCTACTTGAACGGCTACGTTCGGGCGGACGATTGTGACCTCGGCGAGTGGGCATTTCATGGGGGCGCTCCCTGTGAGCTGGGCGAGCCGGTTCTCGTTCAGTACATGGAGCTATACCGGCGTCCGGACCCCCACTACGTAGAGGGTCCGCCTAACCCCTATGTCCAAGGGGAGATCAGCCCCCCGTACAATGAGTGAATCACCACCGCGCCAAGCGCCGTTTCGCCCATGGCGCAGAGGACGGCGATTTACACCGAGCGGTCGCTGTGTCCCCCTATGGGGTCACCGATTCGCTGTGGTCGCGGCGCACGAGAAGGGAGCCGTAGGCTTTCGCGGCCGCAGTTTTCCGAACGCACGCGCAATGGTTTCATCGCGGCCGAAGCGGCATCTGTCGGTAGGCGAGTCCACGCCGAGCAAAATCTTCGGGCACGCTCGCATAGGATATGGCAACCTCCCGCAGCGAGGTCTTGATGTGTGCCAAATGATCGGTAGGGCCATGAGAGCCTGCGTCTGCGTGGCCGCTCAGCTTGCTTTCCATCTTCGATCGCTCCAATCCATGGCGACGAGTCGTTGGGCGCAGAATGACGGCAATCTTCTTTTTGAGAACGCGTACGCGCGGGCAGTTGAAGGCGCCTATAGAAGTATGAGCTTGCCTCGGCACCGCCAGTCCGACGGTCCCTAGCATTCCGATGCCCGAGTCATTCGACCTTCGGTCGAGCCGGACGGACGGCGCGCCGCACACCATATCGCTGTTGGTTCCAGAGTTGCCCAGCCAAGAGCAGCTCCGGCCTTGGCTGGAGCGTATCGACGCCAACCGCTGGTATACGAATTTCGGTCCCCTGGTTAAGGTCTTCGAAGAAAGGGCTGGCCGTTTTCTACGCGACGCCTCTGGTCGCCCGCTGGCGGTCGCCGCGGTCTGTAGCGCCACCTTAGGTCTCGAGCTTGCCATCTCGCAACTGTCTCTGCCACCAGGTTCCCGCATCCTCGTGCCCTCCTTTACCTTTCCCGCGAGCGCCTGCGCCATTGCACGTTCTGGACACGTGCCGGTGTTTGCCGATATCGATCCCGAGAGTCTAACCCTCTCGCCGACGATAGCCGAGCGAGCCTGTGCCCAACAGAAGATTCACGCAATCATGCCGGTTGCGACCCTCGGCATATCGGTGGCGCAGAGTGCCTGGGATGCTTTCGCCCAAGATGCCGGTCTGCCGCTAATCGTCGATGCGGCCGGGGCAATAGGCAACCAGTCTGTGGGCGACCGGGGAGTCTATGTCTTCAGTTTGCACGCCACCAAGCCCCTTGCGATGGGTGAGGGCGGTCTGGTGGTCAGTTCCGATCGAAGCTCCATTACACGTATCAAGCAGCTCAGTAATTTCGGCTTCGACGGTACTGGCATCACCTCCGCTATTGGGACCAATGCCAAGATGAGTGAGTATCACGCCGCAGTGGGCCTTGCGGCCCTCGATTCTTGGGGCGCCAAGGCTCGAAAGCTCCAGAATTTGCTGGGAGCCTACCGGAATCTTCTCGCAGGTGTATCCGATTCGTTACGCCTGTTAATCCCTGCGGGCGATTTGGTGCTCTCGTCGCTTGTGGTGCAAATTGATTCCCGCCTGAGGAGCGATATAGAGGGCATTCGTCTCTCGCTAGCGGATCAAGGCATACAAACACGCCGATGGTATTATCCACCATTGCACCAGCAGCCGGCTTTTTCCGATATGCCAACGGCGGGCTCGCTTGAGGTCACGGAGGAGGTGGCGGTAACGAGTCTCGGGCTACCGTTTCACACCTTCCTGACGCGGACGGAGGTGGAACGGGTTGTCATTTCATTGAAGCGTCTGGTTGGGTTGTGACCCTGATCTAGCGCATATCCTCATGAGGACTCTGTTGGTGTGGATCTCCCGCGTGGATTGAACCGTCTGGTCGACCTGCCCCAGTGTACCCTGACCCAACGGTGACCGGCTAAGCTCGTAGATAGGCCACCAACAGAGGCTTTGGCTCGCGCTCATAGAGTCCTGGGGATGCACTCTTGAGGAAACAGGAATTTTTTTCCCGGCGATGTCCGTCAGACACCTTTCTCGTGCTTGGGCGAATCCCCCCAAATACCCGCTGGACGGCGTCCGGAGCCTATCCCTTGCGCTCACGTGGGTCATTTCAGGCGCGGCATAGGTGCAGGAACCGGACACCGTTGTCAGGATGTTGCTATCTCATAGTCTCCATACTTGGCGTGAAAATGCGCTGGAGAATGATCGTCCCAGTACATGGCGATCATTATCCCAAGGAATCTGCTGGTGACAGGCATCTCTATTCTATCGACTTTCTTTCCTTCACCTAACCACAGATGCATCGCAGGAGACCTGCTCTGCGGCAAGCTCTACTCGCGCCGATGTCTTTGCCCCCCTTAGAGCGCCGCCTCGTACCCCGCCCAAGCACTGGGGGATTCGTG
>JAEHCY010000615.1 GCA_016880695.1 Chromatiaceae bacterium
GAGTAGGGTTGAGTGCAACTCCGACCGGTATAACCCCTGACGCCATCACAAACCCTCCGTAGCCCCCCATGGCAAGAAGCAAGAGTAGCCGGCAGTGGCTCGACCGCCATTTCCATGACAGTTACGTCAAGCAGGCCAAGCAGGAGGGTTACCGCTCCCGCGCCGCGTACAAACTGCTGGAGATCCAGGAGAGGGACCGCATCCTCCGCCGCGGACAACGCGTGGTGGACCTCGGAGCTGCTCCCGGTGGCTGGTCCCAGGTCGCCCAGGATCTCGTCGGCCCCTCGGGACAGGTGATTGCGTTGGATCTGTTGCCCATGGAGCCCCTTCCCCGAGTCTGCTTTGTTCAGGGTGACTTTCGCGAGGAGGAGCCACTGCAGGCGCTCGAGGCCGCACTCGGGGGGCAATCCCTGAACCTAGTCCTGTCGGATATGGCCCCGAACACCAGCGGGATCACGGCGGTGGATCAGCCTAAGGCCATGTATTTGGCCGAACTGGCCCTGGAGTTTGCCCGTAACCACCTGAAACCGGGTGGAACGCTGTTGGTCAAAACCTTTCAGGGAGCGGGTTTCGACGCGTTCCTGCGGGAACTGCGAGAAAGCTTCAGTCGCGTGGTGAGTCGTAAGCCTCGCGCTTCGCGGCCGGAGAGCCGGGAGGTCTACCTTGTGGCCAGCGGATGCAAACTAGTGTAGGTTTAACGCAATTCCCCGGCGCTGCGTCAGTTTCTGTGTGGCGGTTGCGGGATCAGGTATCAACGAGGGTTCGTGCCGTGAGTGACATGGCGAAAAATCTCATCCTCTGGGTGGTCATCGCGATCGTCCTGATGTCGGTATTCAATAATTTTAGCTCCACCCAGACCCGTACTCAGTCCATGAACTACTCCGAGTTCATTGACGAGGTGCGCCGTGGCCATGTCAAGCGGGTGACCATCAGCGGATCCTCTATCGAGGGTACGAGTCAGTCGGGACAGCGGTTTTCGACCTATACCCCGGGCGATGATGGCCTGGTGGGCGATCTGCTCAATCATAAGGTAGAGGTTGTCGCTGCACCGCCGGAGAAACCCTCGCTCCTGATGCAGATCCTGATCAACTGGTTCCCGCTCTTCGTCCTGATCGGGCTGTGGGTCTTCTTCATGCGGCAAATGCAAGGGGGTGGTAGCGGCCGCGGTGCCTTGTCATTCGGCAAGAGTCGGGCGCGAATGCTGAGCGAGGACCAGGTCAAGGTCACCTTCGCGGATGTCGCGGGTGCCGAGGAGGCCAAGGAGGAGGTGCAGGAGATGGTGGACTTCCTCAAGGACCCCGCCAAGTTCCAGAAGCTCGGCGGCACGATTCCCAAGGGCGTGCTCATGGTGGGCCCGCCAGGGACGGGAAAGACGCTCCTGGCACGCGCCATCGCCGGCGAGGCCAAGGTCCCCTTCTTTACTATCTCGGGCTCCGACTTCGTGGAGATGTTCGTCGGCGTTGGGGCGTCCCGGGTGCGCGACATGTTCGAGCAGGCCAAGAAGCATGCCCCCTGCATCATTTTCATCGACGAGATCGACGCGGTCGGCCGCCACCGCGGGGCGGGATTAGGCGGCGGTCACGACGAGCGGGAGCAGACGCTCAATCAGTTGCTGGTGGAGATGGATGGCTTCGAGGGTAACGAGGGCGTCATCGTCATCGCCGCTACCAACCGTCCCGATGTGCTGGACCCAGCCCTGCTGCGGCCCGGGCGTTTCGATCGTCAGGTGGTGGTGCCGCTTCCGGACGTGCGCGGCCGTGAGCAGATTCTCAAGGTGCACATGCGCAAGGTGCCCTTGGCCGAGGATGTCAAGGCCTCGGTGATCGCCCGCGGGACCCCGGGATTCTCCGGTGCCGATCTCGCCAATCTGGTCAACGAGGCGGCCTTGTTCGCCGCGCGCTCCGACAAGCGCCTGGTGGAGCAGAGTGATTTCGAGAAGGCGAAGGACAAGATCATCATGGGGGCGGAGCGTCGCTCTATGGTGATGAGCGAGGAAGAGAAGCAACTCACCGCCTACCACGAGGCCGGTCATACGATTGTTGGTCGACTGGTGCCCTCCCACGATCCCGTCTACAAGGTCAGCATCATCCCCCGGGGGCGGGCGCTCGGCGTAACCATGTTTCTCCCCGAAGCGGACCGCTACAGCCACAGCAAAGAGTTCCTGGAAAGCCGGATCTCGGGCCTGTTCGGGGGTCGGATCGCGGAAGAGCTAATCTTCGGCAGCGAACGGGTGACCACGGGGGCTTCCAACGACATCCAGCGTGCCACGGAAATTGCCCGCAACATGGTCACCAAATGGGGGCTGTCGGAGAAGTTGGGTCCCCTGACCTACAGTGAAGAGGAGCAGGAGGTTTTCCTCGGCCATTCCGTGACCCAGCACAAGAACGTCTCTGACGAGACCGCCCACGTCATCGATGAGGAGATCCGTTGCGTCATCGACCGCAACTATCAGCGGGCCCGGGACCTCTTGGAGACTCATCTGGACAAGCTCCACGCGATGGCCCAGGCCCTGATGAAGTTCGAGACCCTGGAGTCGAGTCAGATCGACGACCTACTGGCCGGGAATGCACCGCAGCCGCCCCAGGGCTGGGACGAAGGTGGCGAACCGAAGTCTGGCGGCGGGGTGAAGTCTGCACCCGAGTCTTCCAAGGCGAAAACCGACGAGGGCGCCGAGGGTTCCCTGGGTCGACCTGCCAGCGAGCACTGAGCGGTTGTCGGAAACGCTTCGCCAGGGGCCCGCGCACAAGGTATTTCGCAGCGTCCGGCTGCGTAACCGATTGGTCGAAAACGCCCCAGGTTCGATCTGACCGGCCTTCGGTCCTCCAAAAATGGGCGCGGCCATGAGCGTGGTTGACTGCGGCGGGAAGCCGCTTGATCTCAGTCGCGCACAGGTGATGGGCGTCCTCAATGTGACCCCCGATTCCTTCTCCGACGGGGGGTGCTTCCTGTCCCACCCTGTCGCACTGGAGCGGGCGCTGCAGATGGTGGCGGAAGGGGCGGCCATCATCGACATCGGCGGCGAATCCACTCGCCCAGGCAGTATCGCGGTCGCGGCGGCGGAGGAGATCCGGCGGGTCGTGCCGTTGATCGAGGTGTTGGCACCCAGGATCTCGGTTCCGATTTCGGTTGATACCAGCAAACCCGCAGTCATGCGGGCCGCAGCAGCGGCGGGTGCTGGGTTCATCAACGACGTGCGCGCGCTGCGCGAGCCGGGGGCCCTCGAGGCGGCCCACGACGTCGCCCTGCCGGTGTGTCTGATGCACATGCTCGGTGAGCCGGGCACCATGCAGCAGGCACCGCATTATGCCGAGGTGGTGGACGAGGTAGCCGGGTTCCTGCGGGCGCGGGTGCGAGCCTGTCTCGAGGCGGGCATTCTGCGCGAGCGATTGGTGCTCGACCCGGGGTTTGGTTTCGGCAAGACCCTAGCGCATAATCTCAGCCTGTTGCGCCACCTCGAGCGCATCGTCGACCTCGGTCTCCCGGTGCTCGCCGGAATCTCGCGCAAGTCCATGATCGGGGCCCTGTTGGACCGGGAGGTTGGCGATCGCCTGGCGGGTAGCTTGGCAGCAGCGGCGATCGCTGTAGTGAAAGGGGCGAAGATCATTCGGGCCCACGACGTCGCGGCCACGGTGGAAGCGGTCAAGGTGGCATCGGCGGTGCTCGCCACAGGGGGAGGGTAAGGGGGTTGTCACAACGTAGATATTTTGGAACGGACGGAATTCGCGGTCGGGTCGGTGAAGGCAGCATCAACCCTGAGTTCATGCTCAAGCTCGGCTGGGCCGCCGGGCGGGTGTTTGGCAATGGTGCCGGCGGCAAGGTGCTGATCGGCAAAGACACCCGCATCTCCGGTTACATGTTCGAATCGGCCCTGGAGGCCGGTCTTGCCGCCGCCGGGGTCAACATCCGTCTACTCGGCCCCATGCCAACCCCGGGTATCGCCTATCTAACCCGGACCTTCCGCGCCAGCGCGGGCATCGTCATCAGCGCTTCTCACAACCCCTACGACGACAACGGCGTAAAGTTCTTCTCCGGCGAGGGCGACAAGTTGCCGGACGCCGTCGAGCAGGCCATCGAGGCCGAGCTCGAGCGGCCCATGACGACCGTTCCATCCGATCAGATCGGCAAGGCCAAGCGCGTCGACGACGCCCCCGGCCGCTACGTCGAATTCTGCAAGAGCACCATCCCGACCGGAATGAATTTTCGTGGGTTACGGTTGGTGCTCGATTGTGCCAATGGCGCCACCTACCATGTCGCGCCCCACGTGTTCGAGGAGTTGGGCGCACGGGTGCTCACCATCGGTGCCGAGCCCGATGGGCTCAACATCAACGCGGGCGTGGGCTCGACCCATCCAGAGGCCCTCTGCCGTGCCGTGGTGGCGCGGGGTGCCGATCTCGGCATCGCGTTCGACGGTGACGGTGATCGGGTCCTCATGGTCGACGCCACCGGCCGGTTGGTCGACGGCGACCAGCTTCTCTACGTGATTGCCTGCGCCCGCCAGGCGGCCGGGGAACTTGTCGGGCCGGTGGTCGGAACCCTGATGAGCAATCTCGGGCTCGAGCTAGCGCTGCGGGGCCGGGGCTTGGGGTTTGTGCGCACCCAGGTGGGCGATCGCTACATCCTCGAGCGTCTCAAGGCGGACGGCGGCGTGCTCGGCGGCGAGCCATCGGGTCATATCATCTGCCGGGACCGCACCTCCACCGGGGATGGCATCATCGCCGCCCTTCAGGTGCTGGCGGGTGTCCAGTCGCTCGGGCGAGGTGTGGCCGAGCTCGCCACCGAGGTGGAGCGTTTCCCGCAGTACCTCGTGAACGTAAGGCTCACCGAGCGGGTGGAGGTGGTGTCGCGGCCGGCAATCGCGCAAGCGGTACGAGCGGTGGAGGCCGATCTGAACGGCCAGGGTCGGGTGTTACTGCGCGCCTCCGGCACCGAGCCCCTCATCCGCGTGATGGTCGAGGGGCGCGACGACGCCCAGGTGCGTGCGCTTGCCCACGGTCTGGCCGAGAAGGTCCGCGCAGAAGTTGCTTGTTCTTGATTGAGATAGGCTCCGAGCCTAGGAGCCTGTCGGACTTTCATCCGGAACGCGGCTGTACGCAAAATCTGACGACATTTTCGGCGAAAAGATGCTCAGAACGCACGTAGCAACGCC
>JAEHCY010000083.1 GCA_016880695.1 Chromatiaceae bacterium
GGATCCGGGGCTGGGGTGGCGCCGCGCAGCACCTCCTCGACAATCTCGTCGGCCGCCTTGCGCGCCTCAGCGGCGGGAAAATAGATGTTGATGGTCACACAGGCCGCAAGCAGGAGCAGGGCAAGCCACAGAACGGCGAGGGGGCGAGGGGGTTGCTGGAGGGGCATAGTTGATCTCGCAGGGATGGCTTCGGTTTCGCGAGCGCATGATAGCGGAACCGACGTCACTGGACGACCGGTGGGCCGGCCTCCACCGCGCGGATTAGGCGCGCGACCAGCTCATTCCAATCGACCTCGCGGTTAAAGCCGATGACGTTGATCTGCGGAACCCCTCTCCCGACCACCAGATAGTAACCCTGCTCCGCCGGGGTGACACCCTCCATCTGACATACGCCATCCTGCAGACGGCACCCGATCCCCAGGCGATCGTAGTTGAAGTCCTGAAAGAGACCGAGAAACCCGCGGGAAACGGCACCCGACACCCCACCGCCCAGCGCCGAGAGGTTTTCCACCGCCTGTTGGCTGATGCGGTGGGGGGTGGAGTCGTCCGCCGGGGTGGCGAGGCGGGCAGCGAAGGCCACCGGGTGCCAACCCTCGAGACGCAAACCCTGCACCTCCCCTTCCAGCCTGCCGGTGATCTTGCCGAAACCGAAGGTGCGGGTCAGGGTCTCGAGATCGAGTCCTCGGAGTTGCAGGTTCGCCGTGAGTGCGGGCAAAGCACCGAAGAGGTCGCTCAGATGCAGGTTGCGGACCAGCACGTCCCCCTCGAACAGCCCAATCAGCAGGTTCCCCTTCACCTCCAGCGTGCCCTGATCCAGGCTCAGGCCGGGTATCACCCCAGAAAGGGTGCCCGAGAGAGGGGGCCAGTCGAGCGCCGCACTCACCCGTTCCATGGACACCGGTGTGAGGACCCCATCGAACGCCAATTGGCGAGACTTATTCTGCTCCCAGCCGATTTCCAGGCGATCGACGAGAAGCGATCCGTCTAACACCGGCAGCACCAGGGGGTCCGTTAGCCGGATGGCGTCCCCGTGCAGTTCGAAGTGGACCTCGGCGGATCCGAAGGACAACCCCCCGAGGAGATGGCCACCCGTCCAAGAAAGGGTCGAAGTCTCGCCTGTGCCCCCTGCACCCGCGCTCCAGACCAGCCGGCCGCTGGCCCCCCTCAGCCCAAAGCGCGGACGCCCACCGGCCTCGCCCGGGCGATCCTCCAGGCTTACGGTATCGAGATTCGCCGTCACACGCCGCGCACCCTGGGGGCGCCAATCCAGGCTTACCGCGGCCTCCCCCTTCCACTCCAGTGCCTGCCAGGGGGTTTCCGCCAACACCGGGTGGAAGTAGCGGCGGTAGAGCCCTTGGAGGTCGGTCGCGTGGCTCGCGAGTTGGAGATGCAGCAGATGGGGGGGCCGGCTGGCAAGGGATGCCCGGCCCCTGAGGCCAAGCAGCGGTGGGTGCTCAAGGTTGAGCCCGGCGAGCTCGATCTGTCCGGAGGGCGGGTCGAAGGTCACCTCGCCGCGCAGTTCGAGCGGGCTCTTGGCGTCGAGGAATCCGTAGGGGCTCAGCAGGCCCCCGGCGGTCACCGCTAGGCTGGCCGGGCCACGCCAGCGGTCATCTTCGCCCCGGGCGAGCTTTCCTTCCGCCTCCACGGCCAGGTCCTCGCCCAGCCACCGTCCCGCCCCAGCGGAGAGGTCGCCGTCGCCCACGCGGATCTGCCAGTCCAGGCGCCGCAGTCCTGCGGAATTGCCCTCGGCCTGCAGCGCCAGTGCCACCTGGCCCGAAATCTGTGCGCGGAAATCACCGAGTTGCTCGCTCATGAGCGGCATCAGGTCTCTGGCCGACAGGTTCTCGAGGTCGAGGCGCGCGCGCCAACTCTCGCCCTCCGCCCCGAAGCTGGCCGAGACCTCCCCCTTCGCCAGCCCCAGGCCGGTAACGCGGGCGCTGGTATGGCCGGTGGCGCGATCCAAGAGTAGGGAGACCCGTGCGTCCTCGGTCCGAATCAGCGGGTGGCGCAGGCGAAGTTCACCCCTGGGGCAGCGGATGCCCACCTCTCCAAGCTCGATCTCCGGGCACCGCAGAGCGACCTCGTGGAGCACCAGGGGGATCTCGGGAAGCGCCAGTTGACCCAGGGCAAGATCCAGGGTCGGTCCCGTCGCGGAGAAGGCGACCTCGGCGCGGACATCACTTGCCCGCCAGCCGCCGCCCTCGAGGTCGCCGAGGCTGATCCCCAGCGCCTGCACGGAGCCGGCGCCGGGTGAGGCAACCGAGACCAGGATCGCGAGGGTCGTCTCAGGCCGGAAACACGCCCGTGGAAAGATACCGGTCCCCCCTGTCGCAGACGATCGCCACCATCACCGCCTGCTCCAGCTCTTCGCCAAGCTTGAGCATGGCGGCCACCGCCCCACCCGAGGAGATGCCGGCGAAGATCCCCTCGCGCCGCGCCAGCGTCCGGGTGGTCTCCTCGGCCTCCTCCTGGGAGACATCGATGATGCGGTCGACGCGTGTGGGATCGTAGATCTTGGGCAGGTAGGCCTCGGGCCAGCGGCGGATACCTGGAATGCTGGCCCCATCGGTGGGCTGGACCCCGACGATCTGGATGCTCGGATTCATCTCCTTGAGAAACCCTGACGTCCCCATGATGGTCCCGGTGGTGCCCATGGAGCTAACGAAGTGGGTGATGTTGCCCCTGGTGTCGCGCCAGATCTCCGGGCCGGTCCCCTCGGTATGGGCACGAGGGTTGTCCGGGTTGGCGAACTGATCGAGCACCCTGCCCTCGCCGCGGGTCTCCATCGCCCGAGCCAGGTCGATGGCGGCCTCCATGCTGCCCTCCCGGGGGGTGAGGATGATCTCCGCCCCGTAGGCCTTCATCACCGCCCGGCGCTCGATGCTCATGTGCTCGGGCATGATGAGCACCATGCGGTAGCCACGGATGGCCGCCGCCATGGCCAGCGCGATACCGGTGTTGCCGCTGGTAGCCTCGATCAGGGTGTCGCCGGGGCGGATCTCTCCGCGCTCCTCGGCGTGGCGGATCATGCTGAGCGCGGGGCGGTCCTTCACCGAGCCCGCGGGGTTGTTACCCTCCAGCTTGACCAGCAGGGTGTTCGGCCGATCGGCGCCAAGACGCTGCAGCCGCACCAGCGGCGTGCTGCCGACGAAGGCCTCGATGGTGGGAAACGGCATGGCGCTGTACCCTCCTCTGCCCGTGGGGATGAATGGGGACGGCCAGTCGCCCCTCGGGCGGGTCCCCGAGGCGCTTCCCCCGTAAGCCCCGCTGTTTCTGGCACTATAATCGAAGGCGCGGCGGTTTTCCCAGGGTTTGGTCCCACCGCCTGCGGGGTGCGCCACTCCGGGCCGGAGTGGACACCCTTGAGCATCTCCCGGACTGGAGACTGATCGGATGAGCCTGCAGCAATCGGTCTTTTCCCTGCGCACCCTGTGCGAAGAGGCGCTGGTCGGTCAAGCACCCGAGGCCCATGCCAAGGGGCTGGATCTGGTCGCCCTGGTCTATGACGATGTGCCCGATCGCCTGCTGGGCCATCCCCAGCGGCTGCGCGAGGCACTGGAGCTGGTGGTCGGCGCGGCAATCGCCTCGACGTACGCCGGCGAGGTCAGCCTGCGTGGTATGCTCGAGGAGTCGTTGCCCGATCGTTGCCGCCTGCGCTTGTGGGTGCAGGGCGGTCCCGCGAATGGGACAAGGGTGCTCCTTGGGGAGCTGGCGGTTGCAGCACTCAGTGTCGCCCGCCAACTGTTCGCATTGATGGGCGCGAGCCTGAGCCAGGGCGGGGCCGCCGAATCCGGGGTTGAGCTCAACATCCTGCTCGAGTTACCCCTGGCCCGAGACCAAACGGATGCCGATGGGCTCGCGGTTTCCGAGTCAGAGAATCTGACGGGCAGACTTGTGGTGCTGCGCGAGCCCCACCGCTTGTCCGCCCTTGCCCTCAGCCAACAACTGCGCCGCGGCAACGCGGAGGTGCTCCGCTGCGAGACCGATGCGGAGCTCCTGGCCCGTCTCCAGGACAGCGGCCGGCGCGCCGACCTGCTGTTACTCGGCCTGTCCGTGCGAGCGGAGCTTAGGGAATCGGGGGCATTGCTGCAGGCCTGTCGCCGGCAGGGACAACTCCCTATCGTCGTGCTGGTCGGCAGCTCCGAGCCCCGCCTCCTGGCGGCATTGCAGGCGCAGGGTGCCGATCGCTGCCTGAGCAAACCCTTGACCGGTCGCGAGCTCCGCGAGAGCCTGCGTTCCCTGCTCGGGAAGGGCGTGCCCCGCCCGCCCGCGGATGCCGGCGGAGACCGGGATGCGGCCAGCCCCAAGCGCGCGGTCCGGCGCGACGAGGCC
>JAEHCY010000616.1 GCA_016880695.1 Chromatiaceae bacterium
GAGGGACGGATTGCCACCACAGGGCGCGGATCACAGGCGGCCAGCGTGCATGAGCTTTCGATTTGCCTAGCACTGCTCGAGCAGGTCAGCGCAATCGCACAGGATCACCGGGCCACTGGGGTTGCCCGCATTCTTTTGCGCGTTGGCCCGCTCTCGGGGGTCGAGCCCCTGTTGCTGCAGCAGGCCTACCCACTGGCCGCCGCTGGAACCCTGGCCGCGTGTGCCGAACTTCGCATTGAGCCCGCACCGGTGCGCGTGCGCTGCACCCGCTGCGGTGCAGAAAGCCCCGCGCCGGCTAATCGTCTGGTGTGCCCAGCCTGCGGCGAGTTCCGCACACGGCTCCTGAGCGGCGATGAGCTACTGCTGGCGCAGGTTGAGCTGGTGCTACCCGAGGGATCCGCTGCGAGCGGGCCACCTGAAGATCGGCCACCCGAAAGCTGATAGCATGGCGTTACGACGCTGGCGGGCCCTCGGCCAGGAATCTCGGAGGATGTAGATCCATGTGTGAGAGTTGCGGATGCGGTATCACCGCGGGGCAAGAAAAACCCATTCGCCCGGAGCACGAGCACATGCCGGGGGCACCCACGGCGGTTAGGGTGCTGCGCCATCTCCTCAGCGAGAACGACCACCAGGCCGCCCACAATCGGGAGCACTTCGACGACCACGGGGTGCTGGCAGTCAACCTGATGTCTTCCCCGGGGGCAGGCAAGACCAGCCTGCTGGAGGCGACCATCGACGCCCTGGGTAACGAGCTCGCTCTGGCGGTGATCGTGGGCGATCTGGAAACGGAGAACGACGCCCAACGGGTTCGCGCCCACGGAGTTCCAGCGGTGCAGATTTCCACCGGGAGCGCCTGCCACCTCGACGCCCACATGGTACAGGCTGGCCTCCAGGGGCTGGACCTCGAGGGTGCCGACATCCTCTTCATCGAGAACGTGGGCAATCTGGTTTGCCCGGCGAGCTTCGATCTCGGCCAGCACCGCAATGTTACCCTGCTCTCCGTGCCCGAGGGCGACGACAAACCGGCCAAGTATCCGGTCATGTTCCGTACCGCCGATCTGGTGGTACTGACCAAGACCGACCTCCTGCCTTACCTCACGGAGTTTTCCCCAGATCGGGCCGAGCAGAATCTGCGGGCTCTCGCGAGCGAGGTGAAACTGATCCGCACCAGCACCCGGGAGCCGGCGAGCTTCAACGCCTGGCTCGACTGGCTGCGCGCGGAAGCCGCCGCCCAGCGCAGCCGGGTGCAGCTCGGCACAACCCGACATAGCCATGGTGTTGGCTCGCCCCCACACCCTGCTGGCGGCGAGCACCGAGCGCAGGCTCACCGCCACCCCTAATAACCGCTCTGGCCTGGGGCTTCATCGATCGCACAGGAGGCGGTGCCCATCGGCAACCAGGCCATCCAATTGACCCTCCCCTGCGCTGGTGGTATGAAGTATCGGCAGGACTGGTATCGCGGTGTCAGGCGCCAGCGATGTGCGCGGCAGCGCTACGAGCCTACAGAGAAAACGACCGATTGAAATTTGCGGAGGACATAACGCAGTGACCCACATGACAACCAAGACCCCGGTCGCCCTGATGGCGGCCACCCTGATCGGTGTTGGGGTGATCTATTCGAGCCCCAGCCTGGCGACCGGCTTCGGCGATATGTTCAGCCCCGGCAAATGGTTCGGTGGCGGAAGGGACCGCGATCGTTACGACCGCGATCGTTACGACGACGACTATTACGGCGGCGGTCCTTGGGGCGGCGGACCCTGGGGTGGGGGCTACGGCCCTGGTTGGGGCGGGGGTCCCTACGGCCCCGGCGGCTGGGGCAACCCATACGGAGGTTGGGGCGCACCCGGCTATTACGGTGGCTATGCGCCTCCGGCGGCCGCAGCACCTCCCGCGGCAGCGCCTCCGGCCGCGGCCGCACCGAGCACACCGAGTGCCACGACCTCCACGGCTGCCAAGCCCTCGGCATCCTCCAAGCGGATCGAGGAGCTTGAGCGCCGCATCCAGGAGCTCGAAGCCCAGAAGGCGGCACCGCCTCCACCTGCCTATCCGCCTCCGAAGTCCGCCCCCTCCGCAACGGATTGGGGCTCCGCGCCCGCCTTCCGGCCGCTCAACCAGTAGCGAGCCTTCTCGCCACGCGCCCTTGGCCCCGCGCCCAGCGGGGCCGCGGGATCGCGACCTGCGTGTCGGATCAGCCTGCAGCGAGCGTGCCTATATCTCCGGTTCTCGTTGCAACAGTGCCTCGGCCTCATCCCCTGTGAGGTATCGCCAGGGGGACGCTAAAGAGCGCTGGCACCCGCCCGCGATAGCGGCGGTAGATTTCGCCGTGAAAGACGATCAGCTTGCGCTCCTCGAGCCGTGAGCCCACCCCGATGTAGACTGTGATCAGAACCGCACTGGTGAGCAGGGCGGGATCCATGTCGCGCGTCCACAGCAGCACCAACCCCAGGCTGTATCAGGGATGGCGCACGAATCGATGCCGGGGGGAGATCTGAATGCGCTCCTGGTCCTGCACGTCCCCCACCCCCAGGCGCCATTGGCGCAGGCCGAGGAACTCAGACCCGCCGTAGTAGCGCAGAAACCACACCACTCCCACCCCGGC
>JAEHCY010000084.1 GCA_016880695.1 Chromatiaceae bacterium
GGGGTGGGCGCCCGATCCCCGCTAACGCTGGGCGCCGATCTTGCGACCCCACTCCAGAACCCGGGCGGCGATTGCGGCCCCATCCAGCGTGGTGGGCTCGCGCTCGCGCAGCACCTGCCGGCCGGCGATCCAGACGTGGCGCACCTGGTTGCGGCCGGCGGCGTAGACGATCTGGGAGACGGGATCGTAGACCGGCTGGGTCTCGGGCGCGGAGAGGTCGACGGCTACCAGGTCCGCCGACTTGCCCACCTCGAGCGAGCCGGTGAGGTCGTCGATGCCCAGGGCGCGGGCGCCGTTGCGGGTGGCCATGCGCAGCGCCGCGCGGGCGGGCAGAGCCGACGCGCTGCCGCTCGTCCCCTTCGCCAGAAGGGCGGCGGTGCGCATCTCCCCGAATAGGTCGAGGTCGTTGTTGCTGGCACTGCCGTCGGTGCCCAGCGCGCAATTCACCCCCGCCGGGAGTAACTGATCCAGGATTGGGCAGGTCCCACTGGCCAGCTTGAGATTGGATTCCGGGCAGTGGACCACCTGGACGCCGTTGACGGCGAGCATCGCGGGCTCGGGTGGCTCCAGTTGGGTCATGTGCACGGCCACCAGGTGGGGCGAGACCAGCCCCAACTCTTCGAGCCGCTGCAGGGGTCGCTTGCCGTGCTCGCGCAGGCTCTGCACGATCTCCTCGCGGGTCTCATGCAGGTGCATGTGCACCGGCAGGTCGAGCTCTTCGGCCAGCGTCGCCACGCGCCGGAGCGTGGCATCGGCGACCGAGTAGGGGGCATGGGGGGCGAAGGCGGTGCGTACCAGGGGATCGCGACGGAAGCGGTCGTGCACGGCGAGGCCCTTGTGCAGGTATTCGTCGGCGTCCTGGGCCCAGATGGTGGGGAACTCGATGACGATCAGCCCGATGGTGGCGCGCATCCCGGCCTCGGCCGCCACCTGGGCCGCCACCTCCGGGAAGAAGTACATGTCGTTGAAGCAGGTGGTGCCCCCGCGCAGCATCTCGAGCAGGGCCAGGCGGGTGCCGTCGCGGACGAAGGCCTCGCTCACCCAGCGCTTCTCCGCCGGCCAGATATACTCGGTGAGCCAGCGCATCAGCGGCAGGTCATCGGCGTAGCCGCGCAGGAGTGTCATCGCCGCGTGGGTGTGGGCATTGACCAGCCCCGGCATGAGGGCGCATCCGGGTAGCGCGACGGGGCGGGTGGCGGGATACTTGGCGGCGGCATCCGCCACCGGCAGGATGTCGGTGATTCGGCCCGCGGACACGGCGAGACTGTGGCCGGTGAGGACCCGGTCATCGGCATCGACGGTGATCAGCCACTCGGGTTGCAGCAGAAGCGCTGCGCCAGGGTCGCCCATGGGATGAACGTCCTCCACTGTTGCATCGACCGTCGGCCAATGTGCCACAAGGGTTCCCGCCATGGAAGCTCAAGCTGCTCTGATCCCCACTCCCGATAACGCCCTCGTCTGGCATGAGGATGCACTCCATCTTCTCGATCAGCGCCTGTTGCCCGAGCGCGCGCTCTTTCTGCGCTGCCAGGAGTCAGGCGAGGTGGCTCAGGCCATCACCGACATGGTAGTGCGCGGGGCACCGGCTATTGGCATCGCCGCCGCCTATGGGGTGGTGCTCGCCGCGCGGCGCCGGTATGTCCAGTGGGGGGCGGGGTGGTCGCACCACCTTGGGCCCGATCTCGCCGGGCTCGCCCACGCCAGGCCCACGGCGGTGAACCTGGCCTGGGCGCTGCAGCGCATGCGCGGCTGCCTCGCGCGGTGTGGGGAGGGCGATCCGCTGGGTCCCCTGCTCGCCGAGGCCCGCGCCATCCATCAGGAGGATCGGCTGGCCAACCGGCGTATGGGTGAGCTCGGGGCGGCGCTGATCGAGGGACCCACCCGCGTCATCACCCACTGTAACGCCGGCGCCCTCGCCACCGGGGGTTACGGCACGGCGCTCGGGGTGATCCGCAGCGCCTTCGCCGCCGGCAGGCTCAGTGGGGTGTACGCGGACGAGACCCGTCCCTGGCTGCAGGGCGCGCGCCTGACCGCCTGGGAGCTCCAGCAGGACGCTATCCCGGTGGTCCTTCAAGCGGACGGTGCGGCGGCGGCGCTGATGGCCGAGGGCGGCATCGGTTGGGTGATCGTGGGGGCGGATCGCATCGCCGCCAACGGCGATGTGGCCAACAAGATCGGCACCTATGGGTTGGCGGTCCTGGCGCGCTATCACCGCGTGGGCTTCATGGTGGTTGCGCCGACTTCCACCCTCGACCTGGGTGTCGCAAGCGGCGCGGAGATCCCCATCGAGGCGCGCGACCCAAGCGAGGTCCTCGCCTGCGGTGGTCGCCGGGTGGGCCCCGAGGGGGTCGCGGCAAGGAACCCGGTGTTCGATGTGACCCCCGCCGAGCTGGTGGATGCCCTGGTCACGGAACGGGGTGTCATCCTGTGCCCCGACCGGCCAAAGATCCGCGCCCTGATGGAGGGCTAGCGCCGCTTCAGTCCGCTCCCCGGTGCGGTCGGTCCGCAGGGTTGCCGCGGGATTTGCGCAGATCCCACAGCCGCACCCCGAGCGTGGTGACACCAAGTGCCACCCCCGTGGCGAGTGCCATGCGCGCCAGCCACTCGGGCCAGACGGGGTTTGGCGCCAGCAGGGCAAAGACCCCGAGGACGACCAGCCAGAAGGCGATCTTGGGGAGCAGTATCCAGCGCATCCCAGACCTCAGCGTTGGGCGATTGGCCCGTATCCAGGGTGGGCGGGCAGTGTACCCATGCTAGCGGGTTGACCGGTGGCTGTCGAACTGGGCGCCGCGCGGAAAGCGTACCTGCACCCGCAAGCCACCCCCAGGCGGCTCCGCCAGGCTGACCTCGGCGCGATGCAGCTCGGCGATCTTCTGCACGATGGACAGACCCAGGCCGGACCCTACGTCTCCGGCCTCGCCAAGCCGACGGAAGCGGCGGAAGGCCTCCTCGCGACGCGGCGACGGAATCCCCGGGCCAGAATCACTCACCCGCAGGGTGACGGCGTGGGGGGTTCCCGCCAGCTCCACCCTCACCTCCCCGCCTTCGGGGCTGTAGCGAATGGCGTTATCGAGCAGGTTGCGCAGCAGTACGCCGAGATAGGCGGGGTCCCCCAGCAGGGTCGCTGGCTCGGTCTGGGTAAGGTGCACCTCGACCCGGCGCTCTGAGCTGAACGAGGTGAGGTCTTGCAGGGTTTGCGCGGCGACCCCTTGCAGGTCCACCGCCTCGGGATGGTCCAGTACCTCGTTATTGTCGAGACGCGACAGAAGCAGCAACTGCTCCACCAGGTGGCTGGCCCGGTCTACCCCGACGATGATCTGGCGCAGCGCCCGGCGCCGATCCTCATCGGTTGTCGCCCGCAGGGCCACCTGCGCCTGCACCCGAAGTCCCGCCAGCGGCGTGCGTAGCTCGTGGGCCGCATCGCCCGTGAACGCGCGCTCGGTCTCAATGGCCCGTTGGAGCCGAAGGAAAAGGGAGTTGAGCGCATCGATCAGGGGGACCACCTCCCTGGGGGCCGGCTCGACGGGCAAGGGCTTGAGGTCATGGGGGTCGCGATGTTTGATCTCCCCCGCGATGCCCACCAGCGGGCGCAGGGCCGGGCTCACCACCAGCCAGACACCGAGAACCAATGCCGCGATGGCCAGCCATACCGGTGGGGAGAGGCAGGCGACCACGTAATGCGCCAACTCGTCGCGTATTTCGCCCTGCTCGCCCGCGTGCACGACCAACCCCTGCGCGGGGTCGGCGAGGCTGAACACCCGCCAGCGCTGACCCTCTAGCTGGACATCGGAGAACCCGGAGGTTTGCGACGAGAAAGGCTGCGCGGGCGCGCTCCCAGAGACCAGCCTGAGGTGACCCTCACGGGTGATCACCTGGTAGGCGATGAGGCGCTCGTAAGCGCCCGGTTGCTCGTCCAGTTCGTCCGCCAGGGTGTGGGTGATCGGCAGGTGCTTGGGCTCGAGCTGCCCCAGGACCTCCTGCAGTTGCTCCATCTCGCCCCGACCCGCACTGGTGGAGGCCAATGCCATCAGCGTGCGTGCGGACTGGGCCAACTGGGCATCGAACACCTCGGCCAGCTCCTGCACCGTGACCCGGTAGAGAAGCAGGCTCATGGCGGCCCACACCGCGAGGGTGAGCAGGGTCAACCAGGCAATGAGACGGTACTTGAGCGACACCCGCGAGCCCCCCTATCCGAACTGATAGCCAACACCGCGCAGGGTCCTGATCGGGACCGAAGGCAGTTTCTTGCGCAGGTTGTGGATGTGCACCTCGAGGGCGTTGCTCTCGACCTCTGCATCCCAGCCGTAGATCGAATCCATGAGCCGCCCGCGCGAGACCACCCGACCCGCCGCGCCGAGCAGCAGATGGAGCAGGGCGAATTCCCGGGGTCCCAGCTCAACCGTTTCCCCCGCCAGCGTGACCCGGCGTGTCGCGGGATCCAGGGCGAGGTCGCCGAAGCGCAGCAGCGGCTCCGCGCTCCCCTGGGCCCGCCGCAACAGGGCCCGCAAGCGCGCGCCGAGCTCATCGAGATCAAAGGGTTTGACCAGATAATCATCGGCACCCGCATCCAGGCCGGCCACCCGTTCGCCCACCGCATCCCGCGCGCTCAGGATCAGCACCGGCACCCCATTGCCGCGTCCCCGTAGCTCCCGCAGAACCGCAAGACCCGGTTTTTTGGGCAGCCCGAGGTCGAGCACCACCGCATCGAATACGTCGCTGGTCAGCGCGGCCGCCGCCGAGCCGCCATCGCGTAGCCACTCCACGGTCCAGCCCCCAAGGGTCAGGCCCGCCCGCACCCCGTCCCCGAGCAGGTCATCGTCTTCAACCAACAGCACTCGCATCCTCCAGTCTCCCACTCCTAGCCCAATCCGGGCCTTGCCCGGTCGCCTCGGTTCTCCAAGCAACCGCAGTTCGAGCCCCTTGGTCCCCCCTCGGCGGGGTTCGGTACCGGCCTCGATGGGTTGCCGAGCGGTCGTATCGAGGGGCAGCCACCGGCAACTGCCAAATCCGCATTCATTCTAGCCCGACCGCGGGTCCCCTATGGGTAATCTCACGGTGCGTCGGGTTTTGTGATGAGTTCCCATAGGCGCTTAAGGTTTTCTTAAGGTTCCATCGCTAATCTCGGGTCCTGGTGGCTAGGAGCGGGTCGAGAGCCCAAGTAACCCGCATGGGCTGGATGACCCCGCTTAGCCGCCGGATCGACCTGGCCGTGCG
This sequence comes from Chromatiaceae bacterium, assembly GCA_016880695.1. Classification (GTDB taxonomy): domain Bacteria; phylum Pseudomonadota; class Gammaproteobacteria; order Chromatiales; family Chromatiaceae; genus JAEHCY01. Next base: position 5,215 of record JAEHCY010000084.1, read on the forward strand.
CTAGCGAGGTTTGCGTCGTCGCGGATCCCCAGTGACGGCGACGAGGAGCACCGCGCGGCCAAGCGGGGAAGTGGCCGGTGATTGAACCCTCACCGGTGCGATTGCCCAACCGAGGAGACAACCCAATGACACATCGAAGATCCATAACGAGGGGTATCCTGCTACTGCTCGGCTCCGTGCTGGCATGGCCCAGCCTGAGCCAGGCCGCCTGCACCATCAACCCCACCAACCCCACAGTCACCGCGGGCGGAAGCATCGCGTGGTCCGTCACCAATATCACGGGTATCAGCGGCAGTTCCAGTAACTTCAGGTATAGCTGGCGCTTCAGCGGCGGCAGCCCGACGCCGACCTCGAGCACCAGTCGCAGCCCGACGGTGACCTACAGCGCTGCCGGCAACTCCACGACGAACCTGACGGTTCTGGGCTCTAACAACTCAAGCACCAGTTGCAGCCGTGCCTTCACGGTGGCCCCGAAGCCCACCATTTCGATTAACGATGTGACCCTGACCGAGGGTCAGACCGCCAGCTTCACGGTGAGCCTGTCCGCCGCGTCCAGCCAGACGGTGACTGTCCGCGCCAGCACGGCCGACGACTCCGCCAAGGCCCCGGGCGACTACA
>JAEHCY010000617.1 GCA_016880695.1 Chromatiaceae bacterium
CCGATCGCCGGGCGCGGGAAGTGGCGGAACAAAGCCTCAAGTCCCTGGTCCCATAGGCCAGTATGCAAAGTTTTTTTATCACCCTTCTGTCGTTTTTAGTCGCTCTCGGGGTTCTCATCACCGTCCAAGAGTTCGGCCATTTTTGGGTGGCGCGCAAGCTTGGAGTGAAGGTGCTGCGCTTCTCGATTGGCTTTGGTCGACCCCTGTGGCAGCGGGTGGGCAAAGTCGACGGCACCGAGTACGTCGTGGCGGCGATCCCGCTTGGTGGCTATGTGAAGATGCTCGATGAGCGTGAGGGCGAGGTGGCGCCCGAGGAATGGCCGCGCGCCTTCAATCGTCAGACCCTCGGCAGGCGCGCGGCCATCGTCGTCGCCGGTCCCCTGTTCAATCTCCTGTTTGCCGTGCTCGCCTACTGGGCCATTCTGGTGGTGGGTGATAGCGGTTTGCGGCCGGTGATCGGAACCGTCTCGGAGGGCTCTATCGCGGCGGGGGCCGGTTTCCGGGGCGGCGATGAGATTCTCGCCGTCGCCCAGCGGTCCACCCCGACCTGGGAAGCCGCCCTGTTCGCCTTTCTCGCCGGAGTGCTCGACGGCGAGGATCTGCCGGTCAAGGTGCGCGAGGCCAACGGTGGAGATGTCACCCGCTGGCTTGAGGCGCGGGTGCTGGCCGGTCTTCCGGAAGACCCGGCGGTACTGGGGCAGATTGGTCTGTCGCCGGCCCGGCCATCGTTGCCGCCCGTCGTCGGAGAGGTGGTGGCCGGGGAGGCGGCCGCGGCCGCGGGGCTGCGTTCGGGAGACCGGATACTTGCGGTGAACGGCGAGCGGATCGAAACCTGGCAGCGCTGGGTAGAGCGGGTTCGCGCCAGTCCGGAGCAGGTGCTGCGGATTGAGGTTGAGCGGGAGGGGAACCGACTCGATCTGCGGATCGAGCCCCGGTCGGTGACGCAGGGCCCGGAACGTATTGGCCGCATTGGCGCCGGAGTTTTCATCCCCGAGGGCCACGACGAGCAGTACCGGACCTTAGTGCGCCTGGGGCCGGTCGACGCGCTCGGTGAGGCTGTGCGCAAGACCCTGGAGATGTCCCGGCTGATGTTGAGGGTCTTGGGCCGGATGTTGATCGGCGAGGCATCGGTGCAGAACCTCAGTGGCCCGATTTCCATCGCCGAATCCGCCGGCAAGTCGGCGAGCAACGGCCCCGGTTATTTCGTCAAGTTCCTCGCCGTTGTTAGCATCAGTCTCGGCATTCTGAATCTGCTTCCGATTCCGGTCCTCGACGGTGGCCACCTGTTATTCTTCCTGATCGAGGCCGTCAAGGGCAGTCCCCTGAGCGAGTGGGCGCAGCTTCAGGGGCAGCGGGTCGGCATGGCGCTGTTACTTGCCCTGATGGGCCTGGCCCTGTACGTGGATCTCGGGCGGCTGCTGGGCTAGCCCCGACGGATCACTTATACTACCCTTCCGAAACGAACGGTCCTGCGGCAGCGTCTGAGAATCGCCGCGAGGATTTTTCGGAGCAACCGGAGGGGAACGATTTGCGTTTCGGCAACCTTTTTAGGCTGGGGCGATGGGCCGTATTCGTGCCCATCGTGGTGGGACTGCTACTTCCGGCGGCGAGGTTGGCCGCCGACGAGTTCCGCATCAGCGACATCCGCCTCGATGGCCTCCAGCGGATTTCCGCGGGCACGGTCTTCAACTACCTTCCCGTCAAGATCGGTGACACCGTCGCGGAAGATGTCACCCCCCAACTGATCCGTGCGCTTTATCAAACCGGTTTCTTCCAGGATGTGCGCGTCGAGCGCGAGGGGACGGTGCTCGTGATCTTTGTGCAAGAGCGACCGTCCATCGCTTCGATCGAGATCACCGGAAACAGCGAGATCAAGACCGAGGACCTCAAACGCGCCTTGAAGGACATCGGCCTGGCGGATGGGCGGGTGTTCGATCGCTCGGTGCTCGATCGCATCGAGCAAGAGCTGCGCCGCCAATATTTCGCCTTGGGCAAGTATGGAGTGGAGATTACCTCCACGGTTTCCCCCCTTGAGCGCAATCGTGTTGCGGTCAAGATCAACATCGTGGAAGGGCTGACGGCGCGTATCAAGCAGATCAACATAATAGGGAATAAGGCATTCACCGAGAAGGAGTTGGCCGAGCAACTGCAGCTCGGTCCCACACGATGGTATTCCTTCTATTCGAAGAACGATCGCTACTCCAAGCAGAAACTGGCGGGAGATCTGGAGAAGCTACGCTCCTTTTACCTCGACCGCGGCTATATCAAGTTTGATATTAAGTCCACCCAGGTCTCCATCAGTCCGGACAAGAAGGATATGTACGTGACGGTGGTGGTCGAAGAGGGCGAGGTCTACACCATTAGCGACCTAAAGCTGGCGGGGGATCTCGTGATGCCCGCCGATGAGATCTTTCCCATGATCCGGATGAGTCGGGACGACCCTTTCTCGCGTAAGGCGACTACCGAGAGCTCGGAGCGTATCAGCAAGCTTCTGGGAAACAACGGTTACGCCTTCGCTAACGTCAATACCATCCCGGAGATCGACGACGCCAACCATAAGGTGGTGGTGACCTTTTTCGTCGATCCCGGCAAACGGGTCTATGTCCGACGGGTCAACATCAAGGGCAACACGAAGACCCGTGACGAGGTGCTGCGGCGGGAGATGCGGCAGATGGAGTCATCGTGGTTTTCCACCGAAGCGGTCAAGCGCTCCCGGGAGCGACTGCAGCGACTTGGTTATTTCGAGGAGGTCAACATCGAGACCCCAGCGGTGGCGGGATCCGCCGATGAGATGGACGTCAATGTCAAAGTGCAGGAGAAGCAGTCCGGGGCGCTGATGGCCGGCATCGGCTTCTCTCAGAGTCAGGGCATTCTCTTCAACACCAGCATCACGCAGAACAACGTTTTCGGAACCGGAAAGCGGGTGGTGTTCGCCTTCGACAACAGCCAGGCCAACAGGAACTACCGTCTTGCCTACGACAATCCCTACTACACCGTCGATGGCATCAGCCGTGGGTTTGACCTGGGCTATCGGAAAACTAATTACGGTGACCTCGACGTTGCCGATTACCTCACTGACGTGGCCACCGCTGGAGTTACCTTCGGCATACCGATCACTGACACCAGCCGCGTGGGGCTCGGGCTTGCCTACCAGTACACCGATTTCTCCGCCGGCGATTCGTTGATCTCTAAAGTGTTCGAGGAAGAGAACGGCAGCAAATTTAACGACTTCAACTTGACCTTGACCTGGACCAATGATACGCGGGATACGAGTGTTTTCCCTACGCGGGGGGCGCTACAGACCTTCAATGCGCTTGTCACCATTCCTGGTAGTGATCTCGAGTACTACCGACTGACCTACCGCCACCGCCGGTATTTCCCCCTGGCGAAAGACTTCGTCCTGATGGCGAATGGGGACGTCGGCTACGGCGCGGGGTACGGCAACACCAGTGCCATGCCGTTTTGGAACAACTTTTACGCAGGGGGGCCACGAACCGTGCGCGGGTGGGTAGAGAACACCCTCGGACCGCGCGAGCGCGGGGCCAACGATGATCCTGTTGGCGGCAATATGCGCCTCGTGGGTAACCTCGAGTTGTTTGCGCCGCCCCCCATAGGCGGTGATTTTCAGAAGAGTTTGCGGATCGGTGCCTTCTTTGATATCGGAAATGTTTGGTATACCAAGAGCGAAAGCACCGATATTGTGTCACCGATTGGTATCAGCCTGAGCGATCTCCGTTACTCCGCCGGGGTTTCCGCTACTTGGCTGTCGCCAGTCGGTGTTATCGCCGTCAGCTTGGCGTATCCCATCAATCCTAAGGGCGGCGACGATACCCAGTTCTTCCAGTTCAGCCTTGGTCAGCTCTTCTGATCGGGTAGGAGAGGTCATTGAAAACGCGCCGCGTTTCGCTTCTTTTCTGTTGCCTGTTTTTGGTGTCCGTGAGCGCGGCTGCTGCCCAGGAGTACAAGATTGCCGTGATCGATGCGGCGCGCGTGGCCGAAGCCTCCCCGCAAAAAAAGGCCTGGGAGAAGGTGCTGCAGGAGGAGTTCTCCCGCCGCCAAGAAGAGATCATCGGAAAACAGGATCAGTTGCAGAAACTAGAAGACAAACTGGAAAGGGAGACCTCGTCGTTGGGCGAGGCCGACCGCCAGATCC
>JAEHCY010000618.1 GCA_016880695.1 Chromatiaceae bacterium
ACGCTTTGCCAAGACCCTCGTGGCAGTGCTTACCTTCGCCGCCCTCTACAATCTCATGACGTTCGCCAAGAACCTGGTGCAGGAAGGTTTCGTCGGCGCCGTTCCAGGGCTGTGGTGGCCCCTCGTGATCGTGGGGCTGTGGCTTGGGGTGATGTTGTGGAGGTCCGCGCGTCTGGGCCGTGCCTGAAGGCCTGCCCTGCCGCGATGCCGGTGCCTCGCAGCCTCATGACCCCCGGAACCCTTTCCGTCACCTGAAACGAACGCGCCATGACCCTGCTAGACCGCTACATTGCCACCGAGATCGCCAAGGCCTTTTTCCTGGTCATGCTGACCCTGGTCCTGTTGTTCAGCTTTCTCGATCTGATTCAGCAACTCGACAATATTGGCTCAGGCAGCTACCGCTTCGCAGATGCCGTCCTCTACGAGCTGCGCATGCTCGCTCCGCGAACCCTCGAATTGCTGCCTTTCGGGGCCTTAATGGGGACCACCCTCGCCTTGGCCATGCTCGCCAATCAGGGTGAGGTCATCGCCGCACAGGCCGCCGGAGTGTCGGTAGCACGATTCGCCTGGTCCGTACTGCAGAGCGGGATACTGGTGGCGGTGGCCGCCGCTCTCATGGACGAGCTCCTAGTATCGCAGTTGCACCAGGAGGCCGTTCAGCAGAGGGCGATGTCACTCGCCAACGCGGAGGTTACCCCGGCCGACGAGGGTTTCTGGATCTACCACGGCGACCGATTCATCCACATCAACCGGGTGCTCCACGGCCGTGTACCCGCCGACATCGACATCCTGCAGCTCAATGATGAGCGGCGTGTCAGCCTGTACATTCACGCCAGGCAGGCGGACATAGGCGACCCCAGCAACTGGTTGCTCAGGGACGTGGTGGTCAAGAATCTGGCCGAAATGCCCACCGTCACCAAGCACCACCCCTCAATGTACTGGGAGTCGTACCTGACCTCCGAGCAGGTCGGCCTGCTGGAGGTGCCACCCAGGACCATGTCGCCGACGCAGCTCTATGCCTACGTTCACTACCTCCAGGGCAGCGGGCAACCATCGGCGCGCTACGAGCTCACGCTCTGGCAGAAGCTGGCGCAACCCGCCGCGGTGGGGGTAATGGTGCTGTTGGCGATACCGGCCGCCTTCGGCACGCCGCGCTCGATGTCCGTGGGCAAGCGCGTCCTCATCGCGCTGGGGGGGGGGCTGCTGTTCCACATCCTCACCCAGGTCGTCGCCAATTCGGGACTCATTCTGCAGCTCCCGGCGGCGCTCACCTCCCTGGCCACGCCGGTTGTGACCGCAATCGTCGCTTTGGTAATATTGCGCCGCGCTTCCACCTAAAGAGCGTGGTAATTTAGAAAGGTCCCACAGACACGTCGCACCGTCTCCACTCCCGGGCTGGTTGAGGCTTCGATGAAATCGGTACAGAGCTTTCGCACCAGGCGGCGCGCCTATGTGAAGAACCACGGCCGGCGCGTGCTGCAGGCCATTGACCGATATTTGGGGCGTGCGTCCCTGGTCGGTGATCACCCCTTCTTCGACAAGGACCTGTTCCCCTACAACCGGACCTTGGAGGAGAACTGGAAAACCATCCGCACCGAGCTCGAGCAGATTTTGGAGCACCGCGAGCACATACCGCCCTTTCACCAGATCTCACCCGATCAGTCCAGGATCTCCACCGGGGACCATTGGCTGACCTTCATTCTCTACGGCTTCGGCCATCGGTCGGAGCGCAACTGCCAGCAGTGCCCCCGCACAACCCGGGTCCTGGAGACTATCCCGCGGCTGAAGAGTGCCTGGTTCTCGATCCTCGCACCGGGATACCACATCCCGCCCCATCGCGGCATAACCAAGGGCGTGGTGCGTACCCACCTCGGCTTGATCATCCCTCGCGAGCGGGAGGCATGCCGCATCCGCGTGGGCGATCAGACCCGCCGGTGGGAGGAAGGCAAGTGCCTTGTCCTCGACGACACCTTCGAGCACGAGGTCTGGAACGAGACCGACGAGCAGCGCGTCGTGCTCATCATCGATGTGGAGAGACCGCTGCCACAGCCCGCGCGACTGCTCAATCGCCTCATGCTCAGGGCCGTGCAGCTTACCGCCTACGTCCAGGACGCTCGTCGCAACCTGTCGAGCTGGGAAGAACGCTTCGAGTCAGCGGTACAACGCGCCGATTCCTACCACATGGAGACCGAGGCTACCGCAGACCGCCCGCAGCCTGGGCGCTAGCGGAAGGCGCCGCGGCGGTAGAGACGCCAGACCAGACCCCAGCCGAAGATCAGGGGATAGCGCCGGGCCCGCTCCGACACCTCGACCCGAACCCCGGAGTGCCGCTCGAGCTTCCAGAGAATGTAGTCCACGCCGCCGCTGAAGGTGAACAGGCCCTTCAGCAGGCGCAGCACGTGCAGCAGCCTGCCCTGAACCCGGCGTAGGGACCAGGCCCTGCGCGCCAGCCACCGACGCGTACCCGGTATTTCCGCCAGGTAGGTGGCGCCCGCCGCGCCATCGCCCTCCCTGCGCACCCGCAGTCCAGATACGGCCACCGCAGCGGCCGTCAGGTCCGCGTAGTAAGGCTCATCGTCGCCGAACAGCTCGGCCTGGCGACCGGCTCTTTCCGCCCGCAGCTCGGTAGCGTAGCTCCGTGCGAGTCCCTGCTCCCAGAGATCCCGGGCGCTGAAACGCTCCGGCAGCAGGGGTAGGGTCGCGGCGATGAAGGTGAGCACCGCCTGACCCATTGCCCCGAGCAGGGCCTGGGCTGCGGCGGCGTCCCGCGCGCAGAGTAGGGCTGTGGGTTGGGCGAAACGGCCCCAGAGGTAGGGCTGGAACCAGCAGCAGGTCCCGCGTTTAAGCTGCGGCAGGGACAACAGCGCAAACTTGGCCCGCACCTTCCCGTCAGCCACCGGCAGCTCCAGGTAGAGCACGTTCGGCGGTAGCAGCCAATTGAGCAGCCCGCCCGGGGACAACCCGTACACGGACCGATACCCATCAACGATCACGTAGAGGTCGACCAGGCCCTCGGAGGCGTCTCCCTTTCGCAAACAGGAACCGTAATAGAGGATGCCCATTACGGCATCCCCATAGCGGCGCAGCAGGTCTTCCCCGAGGAGCGCGAGCTCCGGTATCAGGGGGGTGGCCTCCCACCTGCGGGCGATCAGCCGGACGTGCGCCGGAACACTCACGGCGTACTCTGGCAAGGTGGAGCGAACGTCCCCTCCCCCACTCGCCGGCTCATACCCCGGGCGGCGGGGCTGGTCGGCTCCGCGCCGCACCCAGCGTCGCCGCCTCAGGAGGACGATCCGCTGACCAGCTTCTCCAGCATGGCCGCCAGATCGCCGACGGTGCGCACCTCCGACAGTCGGTTCAGAGGCACGGTCACGTCGAATTGATCCTCGATCTCCATCAACAGATCCATGATCTTCAAAGACGTCAAACCGAGCTCGCTCACGAGGTCGGTGCTGGCGGTCAGGTCCTGCTTGGCGCCAACGAAGGGGCGGAGCAGCGCATAGAGGTCGGGAAGAAGGTCGGGGTCAGTCTGCAATGTCAGGTACCTCGGAGAAGCTTGCGCACCGGCTACGGCAGTCGTTGGCTTCAGGATCTCGTGCTCCGCTTCAGGGCCCGGTGGTGCGCCAGGGTGCGCCGCAGCCCCTCGGCGAACTCCACCTGCGGCGCCCAAGCGAGGGCCCGGCTCGCCTCCGTATTGTCACACACCCAGTCTGGGTGAGTCAGCTCGCGCACCTTGCCCGGAGTGAGCATAGGTGGCGTGCCGGTCAGGCTTCCCCAGCGACGGCTGATGGCCGCCAGAGCATTCAGCAGGCCACGGGGGACCACCAGGCGCCGGATGGGCTTGCCGCGCACTCGGGTCGCGATCTCGACGACAGCGTCCCAGGTATAGCCGCCGACCCGCCCGTCGTGAAGCGCGAGCACGCCCCGGCCAACGTCGCCCGCAACCAGGCAGCGCTCGATAGCCGATGACAGATCGTCGACGTACAGCATCGAGAAGCGAGCCTGGGGTGACCCGAGCACCGGGGCGATACCGCGCATCATGAGCAGAAGCAGCGGCAGCATCTCGCGGTCACCCGGCCCATACACCGCCGGCGGCCGCAGGATGGTCACCGGCATTGCGTCCGAGAACCGCTCGAGCACTGCCTCTCCCTCCCGCTTGCTCGCGGCATAGGGCGACAGATGCGGCTCACGCGCCGCAAGGGAGGAAAGGGCGACGAACAGCGGCGGCGGGTCCATACGCGCTGCAAGCGCGGCGATGCACTCTGTTCCGGCCACGTTAACGCGGGCGAAGTCGGCAAAGTCGATCCCCCTCACCGCGCCGGCACAATGCACAACCGCCTTGACGCCTACGAGGAGAGAATGCAGTGCTTCGCTATCCGCGAGGTCGCCCTGGATCAGCTCCGCGCCAAGCGGGTGCAGAAACCTCGCTCTCGGCAGGCTGCGAACCAGCGCCCTGACGCGCCAGCCGGAGCGGACGAGCCACTCGGCCAGCACCCCACCGATGAAACCGGTCGCCCCGGTCAGTGCAACCAGTCCTTTCCCGCCTTGAATGGGGGCTTCAGTTTCGCCGGGCTGCACCTTGCGCCTCCGCGAACGCCGCCCGCTTCAGTCGGACCCTGTCCGCCAATGGGACCCTAGTGTGCCCGATGGGAGCGCGGGCCCCGCTCACACTCTCCGTTGTACGGGCGCTCGGTTTAACATGCGTCCAAATAGGCCCCGCCCCTGCTGGAGCACGGGTTCCGCCGACATCTCGGCGGAGTCCTCGACAGGCGCCAGACGCTCCCTCGCGCGGGTTCGCAGGAAGATCCGCCGCGCCTCGGACCGGGATAACTTGCCCGAGGATGTCCGCGGCAAGGTGTGCAAGGGAACCAGATCGACCACGCAGTCGATGGCCAACTCCTCGCTGATGCGGGTCTTGAGTCGACGTACGAGCCATGCCCGTCTCTCCTCGTCGGACTCCCGGCACTGGACGACGAGCACGGGCTGATCGGTGCCATCGGCGCCGGGGGCGGCAAAGGCCAGTGCGTCACCGGGCCGAACCTCGGGCTGCTGCTCGGCGATATGCTCGAGATCCTGCGGCCAGACATTGCGTCCGTTCACGATGATCAGGTCCTTTTCGCGTCCGGTCAGGTAGATCGCGTCACCCACCCGATAGCCGAGATCACCCGTGTTCAGCCAGCCATCGTCGGAGAGCACCCGGCGGCTAGCGTCGGGCTTGCCGAAATACCCGGTCATCACGCTCGGCCCGCGGACGAAAACGACGCCACAGCGGCGCTCCGGCAAACAGCGGCCCTGGGGGTCGCGCACTTCCACCTCGTGGTTTGGCAACGGCTTGCCACAATTCACGTAGCTGTTGACGTACACGTCCGCTGCTCGGTGAGTATCGGCGGCGGCAGGGACCGCCGCGCCCG
>JAEHCY010000085.1 GCA_016880695.1 Chromatiaceae bacterium
GAAAAGGAGGTGGGTATGGCGATTCATTCAGCCCTTGTCCGACCGCTCTCCGTGGCGGTCTCGGCGCTTGGCCTGCTGGCTGCTGCGGCTGCTGTGCAGGCGGTTCCGCCCGGCACTTACGGTGCGATCCAGCCCTTCGCCACCGTCCCGGCTACTCCCGGATTCCCTGAAGGGGTGGCAGTGCAGGGCAACTGGGTCTATGTGTCAGGTCCGGCGCGATTCGGAACCGCTGGGACCGGCCCCTCGGCGATCCAGGTCTACGACCGCAAAACCGCCGCGCTGAAAGCCACCATTGGGGTGGAGGGCGAAGCCCTCGCCTTCGAGCACGCCCTGAGTAACCTCGCTGTGGATGCCGATGGCCGTCTCTACGCCCTCAGCACCCAGCTCGGTCTCATCCGCTTCACCAGGCAGGGCCAGCAATACCTCCAGGAGACCTACGGCGCCCCCTTGCCGGACCTGCCCACCTGTACCGCCGGGCCCCCGCCCTGCTCGCCAACCGGCATCGACTTCCCGCCCCTCCCCAACGATCTGGTGTTCGATGCCGACGGCTACGCCTACGTCAGCGACTCCCTCCAGGCGACGATCTTCCGCTACCCACCCGGCGGCGGAGCCCCCGCCATCTGGTTCCAAAGCCCCCTATTCGCGGGGGGTGGGTTCATCCCCTTCGGCCCCAACGGCCTGCGCCTCGATCCCGAGCGCGAGCACCTCTACCTGGCGGTATCCTCCGCCTTCACCAATCCCGCGCTCGGTACCCTCTACCGCCTGCCGCTGGTGGACACCCCCACCGCGGCCGATCTCGAGCTGTTCCACGCCTACACAGCGGGAGAGATACCTGACCAACTGGCCTTCGGCGCGCAGGGAGAACTCTACGTGAGCCTGGCCCTGACCAACCAGATCTCGATGCTGGCCCCCGACGGCACTGAGCTAACCCGCTTCGCGAGTGCCCTGGGGGATGACATCCCGTTGGACAACCCCGCGGGCATCGCCTTCGATAGCCGCTCCAAGTCGCTCTTGGTGGTCAACCATGCCCAGCTCAGTGGCGATCCCTCCCACTTCGCCCTGCTCAAGCTGTACCTGGGCGATCCCGGCGACCCACTTGAAGCACCCGACCTGCCTTAGCAACCCCGGGTCTCACCCCGGCAGGGAGTGCCGGGGTCCAGATGCCAGGGTGGGGCGCCATCCCCTTCCTGCTGCTTTTGTGCCACTCCAGGGCCGCTCAGCCCTCCGCGTTGCCGACCGGTAGCAGGCGGTTCGCCCGTGCCCACGCCACCCAGTCGATCTCCTCCGTGCTCAGCACCTCCAGGCAGCTCCCTGGGGCTTGGTTATCCATGAGCAGGATCAGATTCTCGCAGGGCCAGCGCGCGGAAGGCGCGAGCAGCCCATCGCAGCCGAGCAAGGACAGGGCCGCGCCGATCTCCTGGGTGCGCTCGTAGTCGGTTTCGCTGTACCGGTCCCAGTCGACCCGCCCAGATCCACCAGGTTGGCGCGCAGCAGGCGCAAGGTGCTCCGCGTAGTGAGGCCGACGCAGTGCAGGGCCAACGGCTTGCTTGGCCGGGGGGTGAACAGGCTCAGATGGAAGGAGATCTCGGCGAGCGCACCTGCCTGCGCGGTGCTCGTGTAAAGCACCGCGGGACCGCCCTTCGGCGCCCAGCGACCTCCGCTTGTCGAGGAGGAGCAGGGGTTCAGCGCCTTGCGGGTTACCCTGAAGGCTTCGCCATCGAAGCCGATCGGAGGGAAGGCGCTGAGGTGATCGAGGAGCTCTCGGAACAGGGGTCAAGCGTTAGTTCCTGTATCCACCTCACCGATACACCCCATCGCGCAACTGGTTGAGGATGGCAACCACCTCGTCGATCCGCCCCTGCTGGATCAGCGCGGCGGGCGTGGCGCCGCCCAAGCGTTTCTGAGGCGAGAACAGCCACAGGCGGGCCTCCTGGGGCTCGTAGAAGTCCCCGAGCAGATCTACGACGTACTCGAGCCCAAGCAGCGCTTTCTGGGTATGCGGGTGAGGGAAGGACTTGCCATGCTTCCAGCGCGACACCGTCTCCGGCCAGGTGCCGAGCAGACTAGCCACATCGACGGAACGCATTGCACATTTGCGCTCGATCGCCTCAAGCTTGCTGGCTATCGCGTTGGCGTTCATTGCGAGACCCCCTGCGAGAAACTCTGGGTGGCGCTACCCAATGTGCGCGCCTTGATTGATTATAGTCTTGATGTTTCTCTTGTGTTATCGGTTCGTGCGCCGACCCCGACAAGGATCAAGGCCGGCCTTCGCTCGCACGCTCGCGCAGGCCCCGCCGGCCGGTTCTGGCGCCCTGGCCTCCTGCCGTTGCGGGACAGCATCCCTGCTCTCCCGCTCCCGCCAGCCCAGTTCGTGGGCTATTCCGATACGGGGATCGAAGTGCTGTTCCGAACGGCCGCACGAACGAGAAATGGAATCGCACCGGGCGTCGGCGCGTGGAAGC
>JAEHCY010000086.1 GCA_016880695.1 Chromatiaceae bacterium
AGGAGACCTCGCCATTGGCATAGCCCACCATGGCGCAGCCCGCCACCACCCCTTCCATGAGGTCTCGGTTCTTGAAACGGGACATCTCGTCGTTAAGCGTCTTCTGCACGGAAGATGCCTGTTGTTTGAGCCAGTCGAGCACAGCCATGATGAGTCTCCGGAAATGTGGGGTAACTGCTAGGATGATACGCGAACCGCGTGACTAAACGCTGACGCCATAGTTCTTGGCCAGCGGCCCGAGCCCACCGACGAAGCCCTGGCCGACGGCGCGGAACTTCCAGTCGCTGCCCTGGCGGTAGAGCTCGCCAAAGATCATGGCCGCCTCGGTGGAGGCGTCCTCCGAGAGGTCGTAGCGGGCAATCTCCTGGCCATTCGCCTCATTGACGATGCGGATGTAGGCGCGGCGCACCATGCCGAAGTTCTGGCGGCGGACATCCGCCTCGTGGATGGTGGCGGCAAAGGCAATCTTCTGCACGTCCGCGGGCACCTTGCCGAGCTCCACGCCGAGCACCTCATCGTCACCCTCGCCGGCACCGGTGCGGTTGTCGCCCCGATGCTCCAGGGAGCCTTCCGCCGACTTGGGCTGGTTATAGAAGATGAAATCGGCATCGCTACGCACCTTATCGCTCGCGTTAAGCATGAAGGCGCTGGCGTCGAGGTCAAAGGGACTGCCGTCGGTGCTGCGAGCATCCCAGCCCAGGCCGATGCTGGCCCGGTGCATACTCGGCGCTTCTTTGGACAGGTTGACGTTACCGCCCTTGGTCAGACTAATCGGCATTGGGAGCTTCTCCTTACTTAAGGTGGTGGGAACAGGGGTGAATTGCGGCGTTGGCCGGGATGGCTGCCCCGCCCCGGCTTTTGCTTTTTGCTTGTCGTGCGGTGCGGCGTGCTCAGTGAAGGGCTCATCCCGTCGCTTGTCAGAGGTCCGCGCGACCTCTTCGCATTCTAGAGGCGCCGGGCAACCGGGGCAACATAACCAACCGCAAGAGTAGGAACATCGATCCGGTCCAAGGTTCCCCTGAAGCAACCCCAGCACGGGCCGCCGGCCCCAATTGCCTTGAAATCCCGCCTGGCGCAGGCACTTACTGGGCTGGGCCAGCAAAGCCCCGATGTTGGAACCGAAACTGGAGATCGATTGATGAGCGAGTGGATTGAAGGACGGGTGGTCGGCAAACGCTGCTGGACCGATCAGCTTTTCTCCTTGGAGATCGATGCCCCCCTGGAGCCCTTCAAGGCGGGCCAGTACATCAAGATTGCGCTCGATCTAGAGGGCAAGCGCATTGGCCGGCCCTACTCCGCCGTCAACCCACCCCACCGGCCCCCGCTCGAGATCTACTTCAACGAGGTTCCCACCGGGCCGCTGAGCCCACGATTATCGCTGCTGAACCCGGGTGATCGGGTGTGGGTCTCGGCGCGGCCGAACGGCATTTTCACCCTGGATCATGTTCCCGACGCCCGCTATCTCTGGCTCTTCGCCACCGGTACGGCGCTGGGGGTCTACCTGTCGATACTGGCAACCGAAGAGCCCTGGCGGCGGTTCGAACGGGTCATCCTGGTGCACGGCGCGCGGAGCACCGAAGAGCTGACCTATGCCGAGCGGATCGCCGAGCTAGGGCGCGAGCAGGGGGAACGCTTCACCTACCTTCCCGTGCTGAGCCGACAACGCCAGGACGCGGCACTGCACGGCCGCATCCCGGCGCTGCTCGAGGATGGCCAACTGGAGGAGCGGCTCGGCCTTCCTCTCGCCCCTGAGACGGGTCACGTGATGCTGTGCGGAAACTCCCACATGATCGGGGAGATGAAGGCACTGCTTGAGGCTCGCGGCATGCACCGCCACCGCCGCCATGAGCCCGGTCACTACACCACCGAGCAGTACCACTGAGCGCTCTGCCTGGCGGGGACGCTGGGTCCAGCCTGGTACGACACTCCGGGGGCCCCGCGGGTGCCCCCGCGTCCGGCGGACGATTGCCGCAGTCCATACCTGTGGGCGGACTGCGAGCTAGCGGAAATCCCTTCCAGCAGGAAGGATTGTGTTTCCCCCGCCCTAGCTGATAGGGTTGTGGGCGCAGAACAGAGCGCTGATTGAGGCCGATCAATTTTCCCTGGGTGCCCTCGGCGTAGGTTGTTTCAATTCCGCATCCAGCGGGATCAGGCACAGACCGCGAATGACCCTGGCGGATCACGTCAACACCCTCGGGCAGGACTTGCTGCGCCGTCACGGCCAGCGGGTGCACAAGCTCGCCCTCAATGCCGGGTTCAGTTGTCCCAATCGCGATGGCCTCAAGGGCACCGGTGGTTGCAGCTTCTGCAACAACGCCTCCTTCAACCCCACCGCCCGCGCCATCCCCCCGCTTGCGGAGCAGATCGCGGCGGGCGCGGCCGTCGTCGCGCGCCGCACCGGTGCACGGCGCTACCTAGCCTATTTCCAGGCCTACACCAACACCTACGGGGATCTAGACCGACTGGCGGCCCAGTATTGGGAGGCCCTCGCCCAGCCGGGCGTGATCGGGCTCTCGGTGGGAACGCGGCCCGACTGCGTGGGCCCGGAGGTGGTCGATCTGCTCGCCGGAATCCGCGACCGTGGCTACGAGGTGTGGCTGGAGCTCGGCCTGCAGTCAGCCTTCGACGACACCCTGGCGCGGGTCAACCGGGGCCATGGCTTCGCCGAGTACCGCGCGGCGCTCAATCTGGCTCGCGGCCGCGGGCTGCCTGTCTGTACCCATCTGATCCTGGGATTGCCGGGTGAAGGCCCAGAACGCGCCTTGGCCAGCCTGCAACGGGTGCTCGCGTTAGGGGTGGAGGGGCTCAAGCTGCACCCCCTCCATGTCGTGCGCCACACCCGCCTCGCCTGGGAATGGCGCCGGGGGCTTTACCAGCCCCTCACCCTGGCGGAGTATGTGCACACGGTGGCCGACCTGATCGAGCAGACCCCAGCCGAGGTCCGCTTCCACCGCCTCACCGGAACCGCCTCCATGGACATTCTGCTCGGCCCCGCCTGGTGCAATCGCAAATGGGCCGTGCTCAACGCCATCGAGGCGGAGCTACGGCAGCGCGGCACCCAACAGGGGGGCCGCCTCACCCAAGTTGATGCGAAAACCCGCGCCTGCGGGTGAAGGAGAAGCGATGGATCTGGTCTGTCCCGCGGGTAACCTGCCCTCGCTGCGCGCCGCCGTGGACAATGGCGCCGACGCGGTATATCTGGGATTCCGCGATGCCACCAATGCCCGGCATTTCGCCGGCCTCAACTTCGACGACCGGACCCTGGAGGCAGGCGCGGCCTATGCGCGCGGGCGCGGGGTCAAGCTGTTCGTCGCCATCAATACCTATCCCCAGGGCCAGCACTGGTCCCAATGGCAGAAGGCGGTGGACCGAGCCGCGAGCCTGCCCGCCGATGCCCTGATCATCGCCGACCTGGGCGTGCTCGCCTACGCCGCCGAGCGCCACCCCGAGCTGCCGCGACACCTCTCGGTGCAGGGGTCGGCCACCAACTACGAGGCCATCGGGTTCTACCATCAGCACTTCGGCATTCGCCGGGTGGTGCTGCCGCGGGTCCTGTCCCTGAGCCAGGTCCGGCACCTGATCGAGCACTGCGCCGTGCCGGTGGAGGTATTCGGTTTCGGCTCCCTGTGCGTCATGGTGGAGGGCCGTTGCCTGCTCTCGTCCTACGCTACCGGCGAATCGCCCAACACCGTGGGTGCCTGCTCGCCGGCGAAGGCGGTGGAATGGCGCGATACCCCGCGCGGCACCGAGACCCGCCTCGGCGGGGTGCTGATTGAGCGCTACGGCCCCAACGAGGCGGCGAGCTACCCGACCCTGTGCAAGGGCCGCTACCGCGTGGGCGGGGCGGTGTTTCACGCCATCGAGGAACCCACCAGCCTCAATACCCTGGAGCTCCTGCCCGAGCTTTCGATGCCGGGGTGGCCGCCATCAAGCTCGAGGGCCGCCAGCGTAACGCCGCCTACGTCGCCGAGGTGACCCGGGTCTGGCGCGCCGCCATCGACGCCTGTAGAGGGGCTCCGGAGCGATTCGCGGCCAAGACCGAGTGGATGAACGCGCTCGGGCGGCTGTCGGAAGGGACCCAGACCACCCTCGGCGCCCTGCACCGGCCCTGGCAGTGAACCGATCATGGCGATGAACCCTGCTTTGCCCGGCCTGCGGCTAGCGCTGGGGCCCGTCCTTTACTACTGGCCCCGCGAGACCCTTTTCGCCTTTTATGAGCGGGTGGCCGAGCTGCCGGTGAGCCTGGTCTATCTGGGCGAGACGGTGTGCTCGAAGCGGCGCAGCCTGCGCACCGACGACTGGCTGGCCCTGGCCCGGCAATTGGCGGCGGCGGGCAAAGAGGTGGTCCTCTCCACCCTGGCCCTGGTCGAGGCCGAGGCGGAGTTGAAGACCCTGCGGCGGCTCTGCGACAACGGAGAATTCCTGGTCGAGGCCAACGACATGGGGGCCGTCAACCTGCTGGCGGGACGCCCCTTCACGGCGGGTCCCTCGGTCAACATCTACAACCCCCGCACCCTCGCCTACCTCGCCGGGCTTGGCCTGCGCCGCTGGGTGCTGCCCGTCGAGCTCGGGCGGGAGGCCCTCACCGCCCTGCAACTGGGGCGCCCCGCCGGGGTTGAGACCGAGGTGCTGGTCTACGGCCGGCTGCCGCTGGCCTACTCGGCCCGCTGTTTCACCGCCCGCGCCCACAACCTGCCCAAGGATGACTGCCAGTACCGCTGCCTGGACTACCCGGACGGCCAGCTACTGGAGACCCAGGACGCGCAGTCGTTCCTGGTCCTCAACGGCATCCAGACCCAGTCGGCCCGTACCTACAACCTCCTCCCGGTGCTGGATGAGCTGGCCGATCTGGGGGTAGACATCCTGCGCATCAGCCCCCAGTCGCACCACAGCGAACGGGTCGTGGAGCTGTTTCACCGCTATCTGGTTGGGGAGATCGATCTGGCGTCCGCCAAGGAGGGCCTGCACCGGCTGATGCCGACCGGACCCGCGGACGGCTACTGGTTTGGACAGGCCGGGATGAAGGCCCAAGCCTGGCCGCAGACCGCATTCTAATGCCCCGGAAAACGCCTGCGCTTAACCGCCAAAGCGCCGGATCAATTTGCCCATACCCTCGAGCAGGGTTGCTAATTCAGTAGGTGGTTCAAAGGCATCGAGGAAGTTCTTCACGTATAGCCCAAGCTCC
>JAEHCY010000619.1 GCA_016880695.1 Chromatiaceae bacterium
GTAGGTCCCAGGCGCCGTTGGGGCCGACAAGCCGGTCGGCGACAACCGCATCTGCGACCTCGTTGGTGGCCAGCTCACCGGCCATCTCCAGGAGGGAGATCACCGGTTGCATGGCTTGGGCGGCGAGCACGTTGTCGAGTCCCGCAGGCAGGGGAATGCCATCCAGGGCGTGGATTTTGCCGAGTGGGGCGGGATCCGCGACCAGCCGACCATCGTGGAACAGGACACGGAACTCCCGTGCTCCCAGGTTGAACAGCGCGGGTGCGTTACGGGGAACCCGTTCTACCACACCGCGCTCGCCCTCCTCGGGCCGGCGGGTTGGACCAAGCCCTGCACCTCCCGCCCCGAGGGGGAGGGAGAGGCCATCGCTCGTGCCGGTGAAGGGGTGATGGCAGGTGGCGCAGGAGACGTTGCGGTTTCCGCTGAGGATCTTGTCGAAGAATAACAGCCGACCGAGTGCTTCCTTTGCCGGATTCCTCGGGTAGAAATCCGCATCGGTGACGATGAACGCCGATGCCTCCACCGCGACGGTCACTCCAGTACCGAGTGACAGCAGCGCCGCGAGTGCGGCAGAGGTTAGGGTGGACCAGGGCGTTGGTTGAGTCATGCGATGAACCTAACAAGCAAAAATGGTGCGTCCCTGGGGACCCCGGGCGGCAAGGCTGTTCTGGCCGCAACACTTGATCTCCACGCGGATTGGCGGCGGCCATCGCGGTACTCCCGGCGCAGAGAAGTTTGTTGTAGCTGGCCAGGGGCAAGATGAGCTATTTTATCGACGTTTTTCGGTGGGTGCTTGCGGGGCTGAAGAGGTTTTTCGTCGGCCCGCGTGGAAGCCGCTCCCCCTCTCTTTAGCCCGGAGTCGAATCATGCGGATCAATTCCTTCCTTTCCGTGGCAGTGGTCTCCGCGTTCTGCGCGGCGGCGAGTGCGGAACCGCCGGTCTCTGACCCCAACCCCGTAGTCGCCCAGGTGACTAACCAGAGCGGTCAGCTCACCTACGTTGGCAGCCGCACGCGGCTTTCCATCGGATACGACTCCGAGTTCGACCTGGTCGGTGAGGTATTCCAGGTCCTGCATGAGGACGACAGCCAGGCCTGGGTAGGTACGGCCTGGCTGGGCAACGAAGCCGGCGGTGGGCAGCTCAACTACCACTGGCTCTTGGGCGCCGAGGCCAAGGACGACCCCAGCAAGCTCTCGGTCCAGAAGGTTTTCGCGGCGTTTGACCGAAACCAGCACAACGACCAGAAGATCAGCGCCGGCTGGGGGATGGAGAAGGAGCGCTTCTTCGTTGGCGCTTACGGGGCGGCGGGCATCAGCGGAAAGCGGCGGGTTTCACAATCCATGGAGACGTCAACCGAAATACGGAACGTCATCGACAACGGGGTTCCGTTTGAGGAGACCTGGCAGGTAACCACGACCACCGATCTCTACCAACGCGCCTACGATTATGGCGTCGGCCTGCGGGCTGGGCACTTCTACGAGGAGCCGCTGATCCGGGTGACAGGCGGTGCGGACTACGAATGGGGAGATGGTAACGCAAGCCAGTTCACGCTCATGCTGGGGGTGGAGAAGTTCTTCCGCAACACGCCCCACAGCCTGGCGCTACGCGGGGAGGTGTACAAGAAGTCGGGTGATGACGATTCCAACGACACCGACGGCCGCATCCTGTTGCTCTACACCTATCATTTCGGCGAGCCCTATCGTCCCTCCGCCGCGCCCATACCCGTGGCAGCCCCGGTGCCGGTTAAGAGCGAGATCAGCCTCTCGTCGGATGCCTTCTTCGACTTCGATAAGTCCGAGCTGCGTTCCGCCACCGTTGGCACCCTGAAGGACGCGAGCGCCAAGCTCAAGGCGGCCCAGCTTGTTGGTCCGATCAACGTGGTGGGACACACATGCAGTATCGGTACCATTCCCTATAACCAGAAGCTCTCCGAGCGCCGTGCGCGCGCCGTGCGCAACTATCTGGTGCAGCAGGGGTGCGATCCGACCCAGGTGAAGGCGGTGGGGCGTGGTGAGCTCGATCCAAGGTATCCCAACAACACCGAGGCCAGCCGGCAGAAGAACCGACGCGTGGACATCGAGGCTACGACCCTGCAGGAACCCGACGCGTCGGTGGTGCCGGCGGTTGCCTGGAAGAGTCAACCGGCGTGGGTGGAGCGGGCGCTGCATAACCCGGTGGACCACAAGCGGACGGTCGACTACTACCAGATCAAAAAGACCAGTACGAGCAGCGAGCTCACGGATCGCAAACCGACCAACCAAAAGCCAGTGGCTCGGGATGATGCGGCGACGATCAACCAGGATAGCCCCGGTGAACTCATCAACGTCCTGGCGAACGATTCCGATCCCGATGGGGATGTCCTAGTGGTCGAACGGGTGACCCAGCCAACCCACGGTGCGGTGACCAACAGCGTCAACGGCGTGATGTACAAGCCCAGCCCCGGGTTCTTCGGCACCGATGTGCTCACCTATGTCGCGAGCGACGGGCGTGGGGGCTCCAGCAACACGGCAACGGTGACCGTGACCGTGCCCCAGGGCGGAAACGGTGGACAGAACCATCCGCCCAGCGCGAAGGACGACTCCGCGATTACTGACGAGGGTCAACCGGTGACGGTTAGCGTGCTGGCCAACGACACTGATCCGGACGGAGATTCCCTGGAAGTGTCAGCGACTACGCCCCCGGCGAACGGCAGCGTGGCCAACAACGGCAAGACGGTTACCTACACCCCGAAACCCGGTTTCTTCGGCGTGGATAGGTTCACCTATGTCGCGAGCGACGGACGTGGGGGTTCCAGCAACAGGGCTACGGTCACCGTGACGGTGCGTCAGGGTGGAAACGGTGGACAGAACCAGCCGCCGAACGCCAACGACGACTCCGCGAGCACGAGTGCTGGACGGGCGGTGACGATCAGTGTGCTTGCCAACGACACGGATCCCGACGGGGACTCCTTGACGGTCTCGGCGACTACCCAGCCGACCAATGGTACGGTCATCAACAATGGCAGTAACGTCACCTATACGCCGAACCCTGGCTTCCGCGGGGTCGATGTCTTCGCCTATACCGCGAGCGATGGGCGCGGTGGCACCGACTCGGCCAATGTCACGGTGACCATTCGCAGGTACTGATGTGCCCGGTATTGCCGGGTAGCCGCGTCAGGCGCCGCGCAGCAGAAGAGGTTGCAGGCGCACGGAGGGGGGCACCGCAGGCTGCCACCCTCGTGCGTTTGTGGTAGTATTTTACCGGTCACAACACGGGTTAAGCCGATAAGTGACTGAATCGGTTGATTGGCTGAGTGGCAGAGTGGTCATGCAGCGGCCTGCAAAGCCGTGTACCTCGGTTCGATTCCGGGCTCAGCCTCCATCTTCATTGCCCGTCGCCCTTCCGCCTCTGATTATCGGCCTGGCCCTCCCGATCTACGCTCCGCCCGGGTGGCGAAATAGGTAGACGCAAGGGACTTAAAATCCCTCGGCTTCGGCCATGCCGGTTCGAGTCCGGCCCCGGGCACACGTTGGCAAAACTAATCCAGGGGTCGTCGCGGCGCGCAAGCGGCGGATGACCCGTTGCCTTTGCAGGAAGGCGATATTCCAGGTCGAGCGGTCCAGTCGAGGAGATTCCCATGGCGAATGAGGGTTACCACGAGCCCATCGAGGCGCTGAGCGATGCCACCCGTGACATGCATCGGGCGATCCTGTCCCTGATGGAGGAGCTCGAGGCGGTGGATTGGTACAACCAGCGGGCCGATGCCTGCACCGATCCCGAGCTCAGGGCCATCCTTTGTCATAACCGTGACGAGGAAAAGGAGCATGCGGCCATGGTTCTGGAATGGATCCGCCGTCGCGACCCCAGCTTCGACAGGGAGTTGAAGGATTTTCTGTTCACCGACAAACCGATCACCCACGACTAGGCGATGGGTCCCCGGTTGACCGGCGTGGCGATCCTCACGCTGTCGCTGCTCGGCTTTCCGGTGCTGGCGCGGGAAGTGGTCGGTTGGCTTGAATCCGCCCAGGTAGAGCCCGAAGGGATCAGGCTTCGGGCCAAACTCGATACCGGGGCGGACACCACCTCCTTGGGGGCCTCGGATATCCGGCTCTACAGCGCGGATGGCAGCGATTACGTCGCGTTTCGGCCACAGGTTGAGGGTACCCCAGGGCCCTGGATCTGGCGACCACTTGCCCGGTTCGCCGAGATCAGAAGGCACGAGGGGCCACCGGAGCGCCGTCCGGTGGTTCGTCTCTGGGTCTGTCTGGAGAGGATTCTCAGGGAGGTGGAGGTGACCCTGGCGGACCGCTCGAACTTCCGCTACCCGCTGCTCCTTGGGCGCAACTTTCTCGCAGGTGAGCTGTTGGTGGACTCCACCGCGGCCTTCACCACTGAGCCTAGCTGTCGGGCAGGCTTGGAAAACCAGAGGGTTCCGAATTGGCCGTTTTGGTAGCGGAGTGCCACCCGCCCGCCAATCTCTCCCAACTATTGGTGTTCCCCCGATTGGGCCTCCGCCGGCCTTTGCTGAGGGGGGTGCAACCGCGGATGGCCGCCTTGCCGAGCCCATGGGCGGGATCTACCCAACCCTGAAGCTGGTTCACATGACCTGTGCCACCCTCACCGTGGCGGGGTTTCTGCTGCGCCTCTGGTGGGCGCGGCAGGGATCGCCCCTGCTGCGCCATCCCCTCACCCGTATCCTGCCCCACCTCAACGATACCCTGCTGTTCGCGGCAGGGATCAGCATGGTCTTGCTTCTAGGGCAGTATCCGTTCCAGCAGTCCTGGCTGACGGCCAAGCTGTTGGCACTCTTGGCGTATATTCTGCTGGGTTCCCTCGCCCTCAAGCGCGGACGCACCCCGGGGGGGCGCGCGGTGGCCGCAGTGGGTGCGATCGTCGCGGTCGGTTACATCGTCTCGGTCGCCTTGACCCGAAGCCCTTGGCCGTTTGCATGACAACCACAATCGGTTCGACGGTGCAGGGACCGGGGCTCGTGCCACCCTGCGGGGGAGGAATGGGACTATGAAGACAACGCGACTACTCTGCCTGGTACTGGGGATGTGGCTCGGGGGGTCCCTTATTCTGGGCTCGGTGGTGGCCTATAACTTCGCGGGTGTCGTGGATCTGTTCGCGCGCAACCCCAAGCTCGCCGAGCGCGCTGGGTTCGCCCTCCAGGATGAGTCGGCGAAGA
>JAEHCY010000620.1 GCA_016880695.1 Chromatiaceae bacterium
CGCGTCCCCGTTTGGCACTCCAGAAATCCCGCCCCACCACGGTCACCCCCGAGGGGATCGGCATGATCTGGACCACACCCGCTACGGCGAGCGTGGCGCTCGGGTCGACGTGGCGCAGGCGGGCACCGAAGCGTGGCGGATGGGCCACCAGCGCGGTCAGCAGACCCGGCAGGCGCAGGTCACTGGTGAATATGGCCTGGCCGTTGGTCTTTTCGGGGCTGTCCTTACGGGCAGGCGCCGGCCGATGAGGCGGAACTCGCCCGGGTCCTTGAGCCGGACCTGTTCGGGGACCGGCAGGGAGGAGGCGGCATCGGCGAGCTCGCCTCGCGGCCGCTCGCGGTGTGGGTCAAGATGCCCGCCGTCACCTGGATGCTGGCGGGGTCCACCTACCAGCGTTCGGCGGCCGCCGTGACCAGCATCTGGCGTGCCGCCGCGCCGGCCTTGCGCATCTGCTTCCAGGAGTTGGCGTTGGCGGGGCTGCCACCGGTGCCCTGGGTCTGACCTCAGAAGAGATTGCGGTAACGGCTGGCGTCCGCCGGTGCCCCTTCCACCCGGCCCTGGTCCCAGTCGGCATCCAGCTCGTAACAGGGCCACGGCAGAGAGGATCTGCCCGGACTGGCAGTAGCCGCACTGCACCACCTCGAGCTCGCGCCAGACGGCTTGCACCGCCCTGCCGACGGGAGAATTCAGTCCCGCGATGGTGGTGACCCGCTTACCCTGGGCCGCCGACACCGGTGTGACACAGGACCGGACCGGCTCGCCGTCGAGGTGGACGGTGCAGCTCCCGCACTGGGCGATGCCGCAGGCGTACTTGGTGCCGGTTAGCGCCAGGTGGTCGCGCAGCGCCCACAGAAGCGGCATCGCGGGGTCGATGTCGAGGGCTTGGGTCTCGCCGTTGATCTCGAGGGTAAGCACGGCGGGTCCTCCGGTGGGGCATCTCGTCGGAAGGATTCTATGCCGCATCCCGGCGCTCGGCCATCGGTTGCGCCTCCAATCAGGCCGGTCCCCGGATCGCTTCGGTGGCCCGCGGGGTTGGCGGCCGCTAGAATGCGGTTACCTCCCGCACCGCCCACGCCCCCATGCGCTTACCCGATCCACAGTCGGTTGTCGATGCCCGCGGCCTGCGCAAGCACTACGGTGAGTTCACCGCCGTCGATGGGATCGACTTCGAGATCCGGCGCGGGGGGTGCTTCGGATTCCTCGGCCCCAACGGGGCAGGCAAGACCACCTGCCTGCGTCTTCTGCTAGGCCTGACGCCGATGAGCGCGGGCCGTCTGCGGGTGTTTGGTTTGCCCATGCCCGAGGCGGCACGCGCGGTGCGCTCGCGGGTGGGCATGGTTCCCCAGGCGGATAATCTCGACCCGGATTTCTCGGTGGTCGAGAACCTTCAGGTCTACGCCAGTTATTTCGGCCTATCGCGCCGACAGGTCGCCGAGCGCATCGAGCAGCTCCTCGGTTTTGCCGCGCTCGGGGAACGGCGCGACGCCAAGACCGAGACCCTCTCGGGGGGCATGAAGCGCCGGCTCACCCTGGCGCGGGCCCTGATCAACAACCCGGAGATGCTGATCCTGGACGAGCCCACCACCGGCCTCGATCCCCAGGCGCGGCACCTCATCTGGGCGCGTCTCTCTGAGCTTAGGGAGGGGGGCACCACGCTGCTGCTCACCACCCACTACATGGAGGAGGCCGAGCGGCTGTGCGATGACCTGCTGATCCTGGACCGGGGACGCATCCTCGCCCGCGGGGCGCCGCGGGATCTGGTAGCCGAGCACGTGGAGCCCGAGGTGGTGGAGATCCGGGGTGACACCGGCGGGGTGCTCGATGGGGAGGTGTTGGCCGGTTGCCGCAGCGAGCGCCTCGGGCTCAACCTGTACTGCTACACCCGCGATGCGGCCCCCTTGCTCGGTGCCCTGCACAAGACCCCTGGCTTGACCTTTTCGCACCGGCCCACGGGGCTTGAGGATGTCTTCTTGCGGCTCACCGGTCGGGAGCTGCGGGATTGATCGCCGCGATGCTGGCAAGGTCCCTGCGGCGCCCGGCACACTGGGGGACCGGCGCGTGAACGATTGGCGGGCGCCTCGCCTGCGACCCGCTGCCCTGGCGGTGTGGCGGCGCAACCTACTGGTGTGGCGCAAGCTCATCGGCCCAGCGGTGGTGATGAATTTCGGGGAGCCGGCGCTCTATCTGTTGGGTCTCGGCTATGGGCTCGGGGCCTTCATCGGCCAAATGGGGGAGCTGCCCTACCTCAGTTTCCTCGCCTCGGGGATCGTCGCCTCGTCCGCCATGACCACCGCCACCTTCGAGGGGCTGTATTCGGTCTTCACCCGCATGGGTCCGCAGCGAACCTACGAGGCGATTTTGGCAACTCCGCTGGAGGTGGACGATATTCTGGCCGGGGAGATGCTCTGGTGTGCCACCAAGAGCCTGTTCAGTGGCGCGGCGATTCTCATCGTGGCCGCCCTGCTGGGCGTGGCGCAGGGCTGGGAGGCGCTCTGGGCGCTGCCGGCGGTGGTACTGATCGGGCTTTGTTTCGCGGGACCCGCCATCGTCATGAGCACCGTCGCCAGCAACTATGACTTCTTCAACTACTACTTTGTGCTGATCGTCACGCCCATGTTCATGCTGTGCGGGGTCTTTTATCCCATCGCCACCCTGCCCGAGGCGTTGCAACCGTTGGTGCAGCTGTTGCCGCTGACCCACGCGGTCGGTCTGGTGCGCCCGCTGGTGACGGGTCAGCCCCTAAACGAGCCGCTGCTGCACCTGGGGGTGCTGGGACTCTATGCCCTGGTGGGCTTCTATCTGGGGGTGGTGCTGGGTCGCCGGCGGTTACTGGTGTAGGGGGGCGAGCGGAGTCGGAGCCCGCTTGCCGCCCGCCGCCGCGGGGAGCCGGTCAGTCCGCGCCCATGCGCTCCAGCAGGGCCGCGAGGCGATGCTCGAGCGTCTCCACCCGCTGCTCCAGCGCCGCCAGCCGGTCGGGGTCCGCTGTGGTCCGCGGGCTCGGGGCGGGACGGGGTTGGGGTGTCTCCATCGGGCTCATCCCACAGAGGGTGTGGGCGTAGCGATCCTCCCGTTGTCCGGCCCCCTTCGGCAGGCAGACGGCGAGGGGTGGCTCTCGGCCCATGAGGTGCTCGAGGACGCTTAGCACTTCGTCCGCTCCAGCAAAATCCGCCATGCGCTCGGTGCGGATGCGCACCTCGTTGAGGGTCTGGGGCTCGCGCAGCATCAGTACCGCGAGCATCGCCTGTTGTTTGCGATTGAGTGAGAGAGCGGTGTCCATGCGGTGCCAGATCCGGTTGGCGCGTCCGCCATAGTCGACCCTCACCAGTTGTCGCTCGCTGAGCTCGGTGACCAGGTGACCAACCTCCCCGAGGCTCAGATTCATCAGCGGCTCGCGATTGTTTTTCTGGTTGCAGGCCAATGTGAGGCTGTTGACCGTGAGCGGGTAGCCATCGGGCGTGGTCAGCGCCTTTTCCATCAGGGAGGCGAGGACGCGGGCCTCTTTCGGAGTAAACCGGGGTTCGATCGTCGGGGTTTCGGTTTCCATGGCGGTGGGCGGCTGGCGGGGAGGATGTGGAAAGGATAAGCGCACCAGGGCTTGTGGTCATGCGAGCGCTGGCGGCGGCGGGTCCCGGCTAGCGCGTCTCGACCTTTTGGTGGCCGCAGCGGAGGCAACGGTAGAGGGTAATGAGCTTGCCGGATCTCACCTCAAAGGGCTTCTCCTGGACAATCGCCCACTTGTGGAAGCCGCGGGAGCACAGGGCGTTACCCTCGGCCTTGGCCGCGGGTTTGGGCCTGCGGAAACCGACGACGTCCCCCATCGGTCGAGGTGCCCTGTCAGAGCGCCACCGGCCGAAAAGGCGCGCGGTCAGGCGGGCCGTCGGCGAACAACCACAGGGGCCTCTGCTCGAAACCGGGGTAACGCGGCAGGGCCAGGAAGGCGCTCGACACCGTCCCGAAGCCAGTGGGCTGATCGAGGTTCATTGCAGTCTCTGCGCCGTTGGGCTCCGGGTGGGTGCGGCTGGCCATCAGCGGCTTCCAGGGGTCCCAATCCGCGGTTTCGGGGTCGGGGACCGGCGCCGCGCGAAAGTGCGGCAGGTGAACGCGGATGCGCGGCAGGGTAGGGTCGTCCA
>JAEHCY010000621.1 GCA_016880695.1 Chromatiaceae bacterium
ATGATGCTGGGCCAGCCGCGGATTCTGCGAGATTCCCACGCGCCAATGCAAGGCCGCACCCGAGCCGCGTGCCCAATGGCAGACGCCAGCAACCCTGGCCGCCCTGGAGCACTAGCGGATTGCGGGCCTCTCTTCATTCCAGCGCCCCGTGAGAATCACCCTCGCGGACCGGCCTATCGGCCCAGCGGCGAGTCATCCACCGGGTCATGCCGCCGATGACGAAGGGGAGCACCAGGCCGGCCGCCACCGACATCGCGAGGACGTCACCGGCGGGGAGATCGAAATAGAAGAGATCGCGCAGTCCAGGCACCGCCACCACTAGCGCCAGGAACAGGGAGGCGCCCACCACCACCGCCCAGAGCGCGGGATTGGGGTCGCGCAGGGTGGCCAGCAACCCGCGCAATCGGGAGCGATTGGCGAGAATGAGGGCGAGATTGCCCAGTACCAGGGTGACAAAGGCGAGCGCCCGCACCGCCCGCTCCCCTTCCCCGGCGGCCTGACCCACCAGATAGACCGCCACCACGGCCAGCCACACCACCAGGCCCTGAAGCAGGCTAAGCAACAGGCCCCGGGCCCCGAACAGGGGCTCGGAGCGGTCCCGGGGTGGGCGGTTCAGGGTGCCGGGATCTTCGGCCTCCGCTTCGAAGGCCACCGAGCAGGCGGGATCGATAATGAGCTCGAGGAAGGCGATGTGGGCGGGCAGCAATAGCAGCGGCCAGCCCAGCAGCACCGGCAGGATGGACATGCCGGCGATGGGCAGGTGCACGGCGACGATGTAGCCCATGGCCCGTTTCAGGTTGTCGTAGATGCGCCGGCCCAGGCGCACCGCCTGGACGATGGAGCCGAAGTCGTCGTCCACCACCACCAGATCCCCGGCCTCCCGGGCGACATCGGTACCTCGTCCACCCATGGCTACGCCAATATCGGCGGCGCGCAGGGCCGGGGCGTCGTTGACGCCGTCGCCGGTCATGGCCACCACCTCGCCCCTGGCCTTGAGCGCGCGCACGATGCGCAGTTTCTGCTCGGGCACGGCGCGGGCGATGATGCTCACCTCCAACCGTCGCGCGGCCAGCTCCTCATCGCGCAAGGTATCCAGCTCGGCGCCGGTGAGGCAGCGCTCGGGATGGGGCAGCCCGATCTCCCGGGCGATGCTGCGGGCGGTGCCGGCGTAGTCGCCGGTGATCATCAGGATGCGAATCCCCGCCCGCCGGCAGGCGGCCACCGCCTCGGGTACCGTCTCGCGCACGGGGTCCACCAGCCCGACCAGCCCCAGGAGCTCAAAGGCGAAGGCGTGCTGATGATCGGGCAAGGGGGTGGAGGCATTGGGGCGCTCCGCCTCATGGGTGAGCTCGGCCGATGCCACCCCCAGCACCCGCAGTCCCTGCTCCGACAGGTCTCCCACCTGCTCCAGCAGGCGCGAGGTTGCTGCCCCGTCCAGATGGCAGAGCTCGGCGATGGCCTCGGGTGCCCCCTTGGCGGCGATAACTCGGCTGCCGCTGTGGCGATCCTCCCAGACCTGGGTCATGGACAGCAGCCCCGGCGCCAGGGGATATTCCCGCACCATTCGCCAGTCCCGGTGCAGATGCTCGGCATCCACCCGATCGTTCAGGCCGAGGCTGTGGATGGCCCGCTCCATGGGGTCGAAGGGATCGCTACGGGTGGCCAGAATGGCAAACTCCACCAGTCGGTGGGCCTGTTCCGGCAGGGGTGCCGTACCCACCCCCAGCACCTCGCCGTCCGCCGTCGCCAGGGCGCGCACCCGCATCCGGTTTTCCGTCAGGGTGCCGGTCTTGTCCACGCACAGCACCGTGGCCGAGCCCAGGGTCTCCACCGCGCTCATGCGCCGGGTCAGCACGTTGCTCTTGGAGATGCGCCAGGCCCCGAGCGCGAGGAAGATGGTCAGCACCACCGGAAACTCCTCCGGCAACAGGGCCATGGCCAGGGCGATGCCCGCCAGCAGGCTCTCCACCCAGGGCCCACGGCTGAGACCATGGATCAGCACCACCGCCGTGCAGAGCAGGCCGGCACCGATCGCAATGCGTCGCACCAGGCGCTCGGTCTCCTGTTGCATGGGGCTATGGCCCGATTCGATGGTCTGCAGCGCCCGCCCGATCTTGCCGATCTCGGTGTGGGCCCCAATCGCTTCAACCCGGGCGACCCCCTGACCGCTGACCACCAGGGTGCCGGAAAAGACAAAGGGGGTATCCTCGCCGCCGGGGCGCGCCATCTCCGCCGATTGGGCGCCAACCGCCTTGCGCAC
>JAEHCY010000622.1 GCA_016880695.1 Chromatiaceae bacterium
TCGCCGATCCCAAGGAGGCCGCGTTTAGGATTCATCACGAGCGAATCGACCTTCTGCCCGGCACGAGGCTGCTGCTATGTACCGACGGGGTTCACGCGGTGCTGGGCGAGACCGAGCTGTGGCGGCTGTTCGATCCGGCGCTCGATCCAGAGGCACAAGTGCGCATTTGGCACGAGGCGGTGTTGCGGCGAGGAGCGCCGGACAACTTCTCGCTGGTGCTCTGCGAATGGGGGGAGGCGTCCTGAGTCGGGGCAGGACGAGCCCTGGTAAGCAGGTTCCTGCCGCGAAGGGACCATTACGCCTTGCCATATAGATCGGAAGCCTGACTTTTCGGGAAGGCCTTGCCACTTCACCTTGAACCGCTAGAGGAGGCTATGACCATGAGCGTCGCCGATGACCTCATCCGTAAGATCACCAAGGAGATCGATGCCCTGCCCACCGGCCGCTATGGGGAGGTGATCTTCGACGAGCGCTGGCTCATGGACTTCCCGCCCTTGGAACGCTTCCTCGAGCCACCGCCGGATGTTTGGACCGACGAGCACGAGCGACGGCTTAGAGAGGAGCAGGTGCTGCTCGGTTGCTACTACCCCATGCGGAGCCCCGGCCGGGTGCTGCTGTTCCGGCGCAACCTCAGGGCGTTCTTCTGGTCCCTGATCAGGGAATTGCGCAACAAGCCGCTGTACCTGACTCCCCTCGACCTCAAGGGCGCCCTGCGGCTGGTGGTCACCAAGACCCACCAGCACGAGCTGTTCCACTTCCACAGCGACGTCCTGCGGCACCTGTTCGGGGGGGCCTTCGATCCCCTCCTCGAGGAGGCCCTGGCGGTGGCCTGGTCGCGGCTGCAGATAACGACCAACGAGCCGACTGAGTGGCGCTACTGGATCAAACAGATGAACGGGGTCGTTTACCATCACCTCTTGCCGTTGGCCTTCGCCTACCGCTCCCCCGGCTATCGCGACTGGCACCTGTATGCGGACCAGGCACGCTTCCAGGCGGCGCTGCTGAACTACCTGGCACCGCCCAAATGCGCCTGGCTCCAGGGCAATGGCGTGGATCTGGAAACGTTGGTGTTCGGGATGCCGGGAGGAATTTCGGGGGGGTATGTGGAGGCGGTGGTCTGAAGTGGTGACGGCAGAGGTAGCACAAGGCGAGGAAATCGCTGGCTTCTGCGGCCCTGAAACAGCCTGCATCGGCACCAAGAGCCGCCCGGTACTCGGTATATAACAGGGCGTGTTCGGAGATCTGTTTCTACCCTTGCCGCAAGCTGCGTCGCACATCGCCCCGGAGCCTAACCGAGCCCAGCCGGGGTGACCACAGCATACCCCAAGTCACGGGACGGTGGGACTTACCCATCGCTGTGCGTCCCCTTCGGGGTCGGGCGGGTGGATAGTAGGCCGCCCGCTGGGCGGTGAATGGGCTTGAGCCGGGTGTCCCGCCCGGTCAGGCAGCGGTGGCACTGGATACAGTCGATGTCGTATTCCTCATGCACACCCAGATCACAATGCTCGAATCGGCGCCGGGGTCCGAATCGGCGCAGTAGCGCAATTTTATTGGTCAACGCCAGAAAGGCGCCAAAGGGACAAAAGTAGCGGCACCAGAAGCGTACATAGAACAGGCTCCCCACCAGGGAAAGGACCAGCAACCCGAGCATCCAACCCGTCCAATGGCCGCCAAA
>JAEHCY010000623.1 GCA_016880695.1 Chromatiaceae bacterium
GGCCCGGGGCACTGGCGCCGGTGTATGGCCTGGCGGAGGCGGCGGTGGGGTTGGCCTTTCCGCCGCCCGGTCGGGGTCCCCTGATCGAGCGGGTGCACCGCGAGGTGTTTGGGCGCGAGGGTCGGGCGGAGCCGGCGGGGGAGGGTGAAGGAGACGGCCTGCGCTTCGTGGCCTGCGGGCGGCCACTGCCGGGATACGCGGTGCGCGTAGTGGGTGAGGGGGGCCGCGAGCTTCCCGAGCGGCGCGAGGGCCGGCTGCAGTTCGTGGGCCCCTCGGCAACCAGCGGCTATTACCGCAATCCGGAGGCCACTCGGCGGCTGTTCCAAGACGGCTGGCTGGATACCGGCGATCGGGGCTACCTCGCGGGCGGCGACATTTACGTCACCGGCCGAGTGAAGGACCTCATCATCCGCGGCGGTCGTAACTTCTACCCCTACGACCTCGAGGAAGCGGTCGGCGCCCTGGCGGGGGTGCGCAAGGGCTGTGTGGTGGTCTTCGGCACCCGCGACCGAGCCACCGGCTCCGAGCGCCTGGTGGTGGTTGCTGAGACCCGCCAGCGCGAGGCGGAGCGGCTGGAGGATCTGCGCTGCCTGGTGCGCGAGCGGGCGGTGGCGGTCCTCGGCCTACCGCCCGACGAGGTGGTCTTGGTGCCGCCCCATGCGGTGCTGAAGACCTCTTCAGGCAAGCTGCGCCGCGGCGCGGTGCGCGAGCTCTACGAGCAGGGCACCCTCGGGCAGGGCAGTGCCGCCCTGTGGCGCCAGGTGCTAGCGGTGCTGTGGCAGGGGATCGGGACCCGATCGCGGCATTGGCTCGCCACCAGTGGGGAGCGGCTGTTCGCCGCCTACGCTTGGGGCATGTTCGCCCTGCTGGCGGGGGTGACCTGGACCGGCGTGGTGCTGTTGCCCCGGCCTGCTTGGCGCTGGGGCCTGGTGCGGGCGGCGATCCGTGCCGTCCGCGTGGGCACCGGCACGCACTTAGAGGTGGAAGGCCGCGAGCAGCTTCCCCCGCTGGAGCAGCCCTTCCTGCTGGTGTCCAATCACGCAAGCTATCTCGATTCCATGGCCCTGATCGAGGCGGTGCCACGAACGCTCGGATACGTGGCCAAACGCGAGCTGGAGGTGCCCTTCTATTCGCGCTGGTTTCTGCAGCGGCTCGATACCCTGTTCGTCGAGCGCTTCGATGTGAAACGAAGCGCCGAGGAGGCCGCGCAGCTCGCGAGTGCGGCCGCCTCCGGGCGCTCCCTGGCCTTTTTTCCCGAGGGTACCTTCCGCGGCGCCCCCGGCTTGCTGGCGTTTCGCATGGGGGCCTTCCTCACCGCGGCGGAGGCCGGTGTGCCGGTGGTTCCGGTGGCCCTGAGCGGCACCCGCGGGATTCTCGGCGGCGATACCCGGAGGGTGCGCCGCGGATCGATCCGGGTGGTCATCGGCGCGCCGCTGTGGCCCGAGGGCCGTGACTGGCAGGCCGCGGTGCGGCTGCGTGACGCCGCCCGCGAGCGCATCCTGCGCCACTGTGGCGAGCCCGATCTGCTGGGGGGTACCTCGACTCGGGGCGAGTGAGCGCGAGGATCAGGATCAGCCGGGATCCCTGCGCCCCCCTGGCCTGAGGGCCTCGCCGCAGGTACGGCAGCGGTAGGTGGTGCCCGCCTGATAGCGCCGGTGGCGGATGCTGGTGAGCTCATGCTCGCTGCAGGCGCAGTGGTAGCGGAAGCGCTGGAGGGTGCGCCGGGATAGCCCACCGGTGTCGAAGTCGTGGCAGCGCTCGGGACTGGCGCCGAAGAACCCCATCAGCTTGCGCCACTCTGCCCCGTGGGGACGCACCTTGCCGCCGAAACGGCAATAGGTGATCACATGGGCCACCTCGTGGGGGACGGTGCGCTCGAGAAAGCCCTGGTTATGGCGAGCGAGCAGCTCTGGGTTGTAGCGGATGAGGAAGCGCCGGGGCCCCAGCATGCGCACCTGACCCGCCAGGGTGCCGTGCAGGTCGAAGCGTACCACCACCTCCGGAAGGGGAATGCGGTGGGCCGCCGCGGCCCTGTCGAGCAGTCGGGCGGTGAGGTCCCGTGCCTGCGACCGCTGTTCTTCAGTACCAGCCGATGACGGCGCCAAAGGGGTTCCCAGCTACTGGATGGGTGGCTCGGGGGGGGGGCCGATGTCGGTCTCCGGGGAGAAATCGTACTGGAACTGCTCCACCGCCTCCACCGCCTCGCCCGGCTCGCCGAAGCGGGCGATGTGGAACAGGGCCTCTCCGGCGTTGGCCAGCGGCAGGTTGGCCCGCCCGATGATGAGTCCCGCCCAAGGCGCCACCACCTCTGCCTCGCGTACCCCGAAGGGATCGCCGATGATGCCGAGGACCTCGTTCTTGCGGACCCAGGCACCGAGGGGCTTGAGCGCCCGCAGGATGCCGCTCTGGGGGGCACGTACCCACTGGCTCGAGCGGGCCGTGGCGGGTTCCCGGGATTCCGCGGCGCTCACCGCCTTGAGCGGGGGGAGCATCCCTAGGGTCCGCATGACCCGGAACACGCCCTTGACGCCACCGCGGATGGCCACCTCGTCGAAGCGCAGGGCCTCACCCGCCTCGTAGACCAGCATGGGGATCCCCAGTTGGCAGGCCGCGGCGCGCAGGGAGCCCTCGCGCAGGGGGGCGTTGAGGATCACTGGCGCGCCGAAGCTTCGCGCCATGGCCGTGAGCTGGGGGTCGCCCGCCAGGCTGGCGCGCACCTGGGCGAGGTTGTCGCGGTGAATGGCGGCGGTATGGATGTCCACACCGTGGGTACAGGTGCGCACCACCTCGTTGAGGAAGAAGGCGGCGAGCCGAGCGGCCATGGAGCCGTTCTCGCTGCCGGGGAATACACGGTTGAGATCGCGGCGGTCGGGCAGATAGCGGGACTGGTTGACGAACCCATAGACGTTGACCACCGGGACCGCCACCAGGGTGCCGCGCAGGCGTCGCAGAAGCGGGGAGCGGAGGATGCGGCGGATGATCTCCACACCGACGATCTCATCGCCATGGACAGCGGCGCATACCAAGAGCCGCGGCCCCTCCACCCGCGCATGCACCACATGGATCGGCAGGGACATGGCCGCATGGGAGTAAAGGCTGGGCAGTGGCGCATCGAAGGCGACGCTTTCCCCGGGGCGGATAAGGCGCCCCGCTACCTGGATCGGCTCACGCGGCATGATCGCATCTCGGGCGGAAACCGCCGGCCTGGCGTTGGCCCCGGTCCCCGGGGTGGGCTTCACGCACTCGCTTCCCTTTCGGTTGGGGGCTGACGCTGGTAGGCATTAGCCACTCGGCGCTGGCGCCCTGTGAGGTAGGAGGCGATGGGGTCTACCATCGCTCGACCCGCAAATGCGGTGCGCCCCAAGAGCATGCGAAACAACATCGCGTCCCGATTGGTCAGGGTTAGCTCAATCGGCCAGGTGGAGCCGCCCAGACAGAGGGGTGTGACGATGACGTAGCGCTTCTCGCGGTGTCCGCCGGAGTCGCTGACCACCCGTTGGTCGAGGATCTCGGCCACGCAGTCGACGACAATATCGTCACGGCCCCGCAGGGGACGCATGCCGAAATGCACCAATCGCTTGCCCCCGCGGCGGCGGCTTTCGATGTAGAAAGCGTGCAGCGCGGAGGTTCTGGCGCCAGTGTCGACCTTCGCCTTGATCCAGGGAAGGCCAACCTCGGGTAGGCCAACCCACTCCCTCCAGCCAAGCAGCATCCGTTCCTGTGTCTGTTCCAGCACCATGATCTGCTCCCCCGGGTCCCGAACCCGCCCCGCCCAGGTGGCTGGCTGCTTGATCATACCGCTCGGCAGGGTGCGTCGCATGATCGGTGTCTGCGCCTAGACCAGATTATGGCGCTGCTTGAGGTGGCGGTAGACCAGGTCGGAAACGTCTCTGAGCACGGCGCCGCGCTCCCGGATCCAACCACCATAATCTTTGGCGCGAACGCGTTTTTCGATAATTCCCACGAAGATGTACGGATACTTCCCACCGTCGCGGCCAACGGCCTCGATGATGCCCATGTCGCCGCATAGTTGGGCGGTGGAGCCGGTCTTGTCGTAGACCACCACGCGGTCGGGGACCGACTTTACCCCGTCGGTGATGCGGTCGCGGTTTGGCAGTGACAACAGGGACTTAAGCTCGGAGGAGTAGGGCAGGCGATTGGCCCACAGGGCACGCAGGAATCGGCTGTAGTCCGCCGCTGAGGCCTTGTTGCGATAGGTCTGGCCGTTCGCGGGGATGGTCTCGACGATCTGGGTCTCGCGGAAGATCTCCGGGGCGTTAGCTTTGAGCACCCGCTCCACCGTCTGCGGGTCCTTGCCCTTGTACTGGCGGATCACCAGGTGCATGAGCAGGTTGGTTGCGGTGTTACTGCTGTCGCGAATCGACCGCTCCATGAGTTGCCGGATGCCATTGGTGTAGCGCAGGCGACCTTTGGATTCGGCCACCGCGTAGAAATAGGCCAAAGCGACCAACGGCTTGATCATGCTGGCCGCCTGCCGGGGCACGCCTTCGTTGATGGCCACCAGTCTCTGTCCGGTGGTGAAGTCGTAGACCGTCCAGGAGGTCTGTTCGTCGCGGCCGATCAGGTCCCTGGCGCGCAGCGCCTGCAATCGGGCGATGACTTCCGCGTTGAGCTGCGGTTGGTCTTCTGTTGCCGCCCAGAGCTCGGGGATCGGCGTAAGGTAGACACCGCCACAGGCGGCCACGGCCACCGCGAGGAAGCGGCGGCGGCTGGGGGACGCCGGTGATGGGCTTGTCCCCGGCGTCAGTTCTGCCGGTGAGTCGTTATGCATGCAGAGGGATCCACGAAGGTCCTGACTGAGTGGTCACGGCGTA
>JAEHCY010000087.1 GCA_016880695.1 Chromatiaceae bacterium
ACCGCGCCGGGCGCGCCACCCCCCCTTCGGCGGACGCCAGCACCCGCAGCGCTTCCGTATCCACTGGGGGATAGGCGATGCGTACCGCGGCGAGGGGAAGTCCCAACCGCTCCGCGGCGTCCCGTGCCGTTTCCTCGGAGACAGCAATCAGGGCATCACAGCGCCGCAACCGTTCGAAGCTGCGCCCCCGGCGTCCGCGATCGCCGCCCCCCTCCTCGAGCTGTGCGCTCAAGTGATTATGGACCACCGCAGCAATCCGGCAGGGCACCCCGGCCAGCCTGTGGGCCTGTTGCAGCGGCCGCAACAGCCGCAGCCGATGGACCAGCACGGCCCAGGGTCGCGCCCGGCGCAGGTAGCCGAATAGGGGCCAGGTGCCCCAGAGGGGGTGGAGACTGGGCAAACGCACGCGGCGCACGCCCGCGGGGATAGCGGCACCTAAAGGGCCATCGCCCCCCAGGGTAAGCAGGTCCACCGCATAACCCAACGCCAGCAAATCCGCCGTCTGCTGTACTATGATCTTTCCGCTGCCCCCCTGGCCGAGGGGACCCGTCAGGATGGCCAGGGGACGGCGGCCATCCTGCCCGGCATCCGCTCGCCGGCTCGTTGGATTGGCCATGGGGGATTCTGGGGCTCATCGACTGGCTCAGAGGTTCTGCAATGTTAGGGATTCCCCAGAATACCGGCAACCTATCTCGCCACCTGGGTGCGGGGGGGGTCTATCTCTTCGGCATTGGCGCCTTCCTGGCCCCCGCTGCGGCCAACGTGGCCTTCGCTCTGCTCATCCTCGGCCTCGCCCTCGATGGTCGACGGGGCTGGCGGGTCCTGCGGGGCGACCCAACCCTGTGGCTGCTCGCGGCGTTCGTCCTCTATCTGGTCGGCAGCCTGCTCTGGGCCTGGCCGCCCGAGGGGCGGGAAGCCGATCTGGATGGGGCCCGGCGCCTGCTCAAGCTCTGGCTCTTTCTCCCCCTCGCCTATTGGCTGGGCGGCGACACCGCGCGGATCGAGCGATTCCTGCTGTGCGTGCTGGTGGGTTTCATACTCGGCCGCCTGGTCGATGTCGACTGGTTCAGCGTCCCGACCGTAGCAACCGGCGACCGCCTGCGCCTAGGGTTCAGCAGCGTCAACCACTTCGGCTGCTACGCCGCCACCGTCTTCCTCGGCCTTCTGGCCTACACCGGAAGGTTCTGGCAAGTCACCGACGGGTACGATCCGCGGCTCGCCTGGTCACTGCGCGGGGCCTGGATCCTCACCGCCACCATCGTCCTCTACTGGATGCTCGCCAGCCAGTCCCGTGGGGCCATCGGGGCGCTACTCTTGACGCTCGTGCTCTGCGTCTTTCTGGTCGGCTACCTGCACGGCCAGCACGCGACCCTGCTCCTGCTCGGGCTGATCGCTGTGGGCACCCTCGTGGTGGGCCTTGTGGCCAGCGGACCCATCGCCGAGCGCGTGGCCGTTGAGGCGGGCACCCTACCCATGATCCTGCGCGGGGACTGGAGCGGCGTCCCCTTCGACAACACCGGCATCCGGCTGCATATGCTGCGCTACGGGCGGATCTGGTGGCTAGAGCGACCCTGGCTCGGCCACGGGATGGGGGCGGGCGAAGGGATGCTCGCCTCAGTCCTGGAGTTTCATGGAGAAAAACACCTGCACAATACCCTGATAGATAACCTGGTGCGCCTTGGGGTGGTAGGTACCCTACTCCTCCAGTGCCTGTTCATTTCGGTGTTCGTCGCGCTTTTGCGGGGGACGCGGGCGGGGTTGGTTCCCCTGGCCCTGGGGGTCTTCGGCCTGGGGGCGCTGGTGCTGAGCTTCGTGTTTGGCCAGACCGATTACCGCATGGGGGCCTGGGACTGGCGGCACTACTGGGTGGTGATCGGTGCCATCGCCTACGCGCTGCCCCTCGCCGAGCGCGCGGAACAGGTACAGAAGACTTGATCCTCGATTCGGCAGTTGAGGCGCGCACGCCCCCTACGACCAGGCTCAGGACAGGGACCCAAAAAATACCGAATCCAGGTTGATTCCTCGCCGCGGCTGGCTTATAAGCGGTCTCGGTGCAACCTTTGGGGCCCGGTATGCTCAACCTCAGTTGCCGTAACGCCCACATCATCGCGATCGGGAACGAGAAGGGCGGAACCGGCAAGTCCACGATCGCGATGCACCTTCTGGTCAGCCTCGAGCAGCGGGGGCTCCGGGTGGGGGCGATCGACCTCGACGCGCGCCAGCAATCCCTCGCCCGCTACCTCCACAACCGCGCCGCCTACGCCGAGCACCACGGCAACTGCTTCCAGATCCCCAACCACCAAGTGGTGGCCCCTTCGGCCTCAGCGGATGTCGGGGAGCGCGAGCGTGATGAGGCGGAGCGGCTGGATGCGGCGCTCGAGCACCTGGATGCATCCAGTGACTTCATCGTCATCGACTGTCCCGGTGGAAGCACCCACCTCGCCCTGCGGGCCCACGCCCTCGCCGATACCCTGCTCACACCCCTGAACGACAGCTTCGTCGATCTCGACCTCCTGGGCCGAGTGAATCCCGACACTTACGCGGTCGAGCAACTGAGCTGCTACGCCGATGCGGTCTGGGAAGGACGCAAACTGCGCAACCTCTCAGGACTGCCAGCGCTCGACTGGGTGGTGTGCCGAAATCGGACCTCCACCATCTTCTCGAAGAACCGCGAGCGGGTGGACCAGGCCCTCACGAGTCTGCAGAAGCGGCTTGCGTTCCGCTATCTTCCGGGGCTCTCGGAGCGGGTGATCTATCGCGAGCTGTTCCCGAAAGGACTGACGCTGATGGACCTCACCAAGGTCCGTGACGGCCCCAAGCTGACCCTCTCCCACGTGGCCGCCCGGCACGAGTTTCGCACTTTGGTCAACGATCTCCGCCTACCGGGCTGGAACGATTGAGGGCGCGGGCGGATCGCTCCGCGCCTAACCCTCCTCAAGGATCATCTCGATGACCTGTGCCAGGTTGTGGCCTTTCACCCCCTTCACGTCGATGGGATGGCGCTCGGCCTCGGCGGCGCGCTGGGCGAGGCGTTCGCACGCCTGGTAAGAGACATCCGCCTCGATGCCGGGGCTTTCCACATCCACGGCCAGGATCAGGTCCGCAAGCTGGCCGCAGAGGATCCCGGAGATCTCCTGGTGCCCTGCCGGTGCGTTGATGAGCACCAGGTCGAAGGCCTTGGACAGCGTCTCGCGCAGATAGTCGAAAAACCGATGGCCGTCGTGCTGTTCGTACAGCGCCTGGAAGTCGATCCGTTCCCGCACCTCCACCACCTTGCCATCGTTGCCCGAGAGGTAGCGAATGGTGGGATAGCCAGGGATAGGGACTGCGCGCCCCGCGACGTCCGGATAGAGGCGGCCGCGGAAAAAGCAGGTAACGGGATGGCGCAACCGGCGGATGAGCTGCTCATCGCGCTCGCTCGGCGGGTTGCCGCTTTGCGAGCAGAGGGTTTGGTAGTCGCAAATGAGGTCGTAGAGGTTCTTACCCCCCTCGACGCTCGGCACGGACCCGAAGGTCTCGTAGAAGCGGTGGGGAATGGCACCCTGCTCGTACATCAGCCCATCGAGGACCAGCACCGC
>JAEHCY010000624.1 GCA_016880695.1 Chromatiaceae bacterium
GAGTTCGCGTTGGCAGAGAGTGAGGTTGTCTTGCATCCGCTTCATCAGATGATCTTGGTGCAGGATGGGGCCGTGTTTTTTTTGTTCAATTATTGAACCAAAGTTTAACGGGGTTGGGGTTGCCTGAACAGTGCTGACTTTCTGGTAACAAGAGTGCATCGACCCATACGCCCTCCCCCGACTGTGCCGACGACCCTTCGCCGACGCCAAGGAGTAATGTGGACGTGCTTGCAGCTGCTTGTGGCAGCGGAGGATGGCATCCTGCACGCGTGGAATGCAAACGAAAAAAAGGGCCCGGGGATAAGTCCGAGCCCATTAATTTGGGGCGGCGACTACCGAATAACAGTCGGGAAGCCCTGTAAACACTGGGCTAGGCGATTTATAGAACCTGAATCCGCAACCTCGCGCCCGGAATCCACTATAACACATTGATAATACAGTATAATACGGCATTTCAACTTTCACCCGATTGGTGCCATGGCCCAGAGTGTCCTGCATCCCTACCGCGCCCCGCAGCGCAAGCCGCCGACGTTCAAGCTCAAGCAGGGCAGCGAACTGCTCACTGACCACGGGGGGCTCACGCTCGTTGGCTTGGCCCTGGCGAAATTCGCCAAGGTCGGTCCTACCCTGGATGCGGCCCTCCCCAAGCGCTCCGGGTTGAGCGTCGGCGAGATCGTCACCGCCTACGTGGGCCTGTTGTGCACCGGCAAATCGGACTTCGACGCCATCGAGAACCACCGCCGGGACGAATTCTTCGCCCAAGCCCTGGGGATTGGCGGCGTGCCGGCAGCCTCCACTCTGCGCATGCAGCTCGACACCCAGGCCGAGCGGCTCATTCCGCTGACCGACGAGCTCTCGGTCCGCCTCCTCAAAGAGTCGGGCGCCCCCATCACGCCGCTCGCCTGCGGGCTGGTGCCGCTGGACCTCGACGTGTTCCTCCAGGACAACGGCAAGACCCGCAAGGAGGGCGTCTCGCGCACCTACGGCGGCTTCGACGGCTTTGCCCCGATCGCCGGCTACCTCGGCCAGGAGGGCTGGTGCGTGGCGCTGGAATTGCGCGAAGGCAAACACTTCTCCTCCTGCGAGACGGAATACACCCTGGAGCGCTTGCTGCCGCGCGTGCTGTGGCTCACCGGCGAGGCGATTTTGATGCGCTGGGACAGCGGCTTTCACGCCGCGCGGCTCAGCCACCAGGTCGATGCCGCCTCCGAGTCCCGCCAAGCCGCCGGCGGCAAGGCGATCTATCTCCTGGTCAAGGGCAATCCGCGCGGCCTGGACCTCCAGGCCCTCCACGCCCGGCTGCTCGACACCCAGGCCATCGCCTGTCTGCCGCGCGAGGGCAAGCGGGTGTGGGTGTGGGAGAGTGAAGAGGCCAACCGCCACGCCCAGCGCACCCTGAAGCACCGCCGCATCCATCGCCTGACCGAGCGTAGCCTGGACACCCAGGGCCAGGTGCTGCTGGTGCCCGAGATCGAGTACGACTTCTGGGACACGACCCTGCCGGAAGCCTTCCCGCCCAGCGAGGTGATCGAGCTCTACGCGGGGCACGGCACGCACGAGCAATTCCACAGCGAGTTCAAGACCGACCTGGACCTGGAGCGGCTGCCCTCGGGCAAGTTCGACACCAACGACCTGATCCTGTCGCTCGCCTGCCTGGCCTACAACGTGCTGCGCCTGATGGGCCAGTCGGCCTTGCTCGCCGAGGATGCACCGCTGCGCCACCCGGCGAAGCGCCGGCGGCTCAAGACCGTGCTCCAGGAGCTGATCTACGTGAGCGCCAAGCTCGTCGAGCATGCCCGCCAGAAGGTGCTGAACTTCGGCCGCCATTGCCCGGCGTTTACGGTCTTCGAGCGTTTGTACCTGCAATGGTCCTCGGCGTAGCGGCCTCTCGTGCCTGCCCAGACCCGGATCGGTGTGCGCCGTGGGGGCTGTGCGGCCGCAGTGTGGCGAAATCGCCCGCCGGCGGGCGTGCAAGCCCGCGCAGGGGTGGGGAAGGGCGGGTTTGTGCCCCGTGGGCAGCGCTCGCACGGCCGCGCGGCAGGCAGGGCGCTTCAAAAATTGGCCTTCGGGCGGATCGGGGGGCATGCGGGCGGTCGAACTTGCGGATTCAGGGGTGAGACTCCCGTGCGCTACTCGCCCCGGATTGTTCCCCGGAACCTTGCTAAAGTAAGGGTACTCGGAGCCAGCGCGCAGTGTGGTCGCTATCCCTCTGGTGCGCACACGTTGCCCGTGGGTGAGACTGGCTCTGACGGACTGCATAAGGATTGTTTGGTGAGCTTTGCATCCCGCTGGGTAGGTTTGTTGCCTTGGAAGTCCGTCGGGCACGCAGGCGACGAGCTGACGAAAGGAGGTCCCCAGATGAAAGCCTTGCCGATATTGGATGAATTGGCGACCGGCATCGATGTGGGC
>JAEHCY010000088.1 GCA_016880695.1 Chromatiaceae bacterium
AGCATCCCGACGCTGCGGCCGGCGATGAGACCGGGCTGGCACACTGCAAACCGCCCTCAGGGGCATCGTCGCAGGCCCTGGTCGATGCCAGGACACGGAGGATTTCCGGCCCAAAAAGACTACCACACTCTGGGACCGAGGGCATGGCTTTTTCGTTCTCGATGCCCCGCGGGGACGAAGACCTCTCGCGCCGAGCGTTGCGCACAGGGGCTTTCACCCTTATCTTTGGGGAGAGGTCAATTGAGGCGTTGTGGAGGATGTACCATGACCGACGAAGGGTGCTACCAGGTCCTGGTAAACGTAAAGGCAGGCTACCTGGCGGAACAGTCCAATCCCGAAGACCAACGCTACGTCTTCGCGTACACGGTTACCATAGAGAATGCCGGTAGCGAACCGGCGCGACTGCTACATCGGCGCTGGATCATCGCGGATGCCAATGGCAAGATCCAGGAGGTACGGGGTAAGGGCGTGGTCGGGGAACAACCCCATTTGAAACCGGGTGAAAGCTTCCGCTACACCAGCGGTACGGTCATTGAGACACCCATCGGCAGCATGCATGGCTGTTACGAGATGCGCGCGGATGACGGCACTCTCTTCGAAGCCGAGATTCGTCCCTTTTCCCTGGCTACTCCGGGCAGCCTGCACTAACCGGCTGCGCGCCCAAAGGCAGGCACCGGTCCACTGCTGGCCCTCGCCAGAGCCCTCAACTCCGGCCGCATAGGGCCCGCCCGCACCCACTGGGTGTTCCCATGGCCACCTACGCAATCGGTGACATTCAGGGCTGCTACGAGGAGCTGCACGGCCTCCTCGAGCGCATCGGGTTCAACCCGGGGCGGGACCGATTGTGGTTGGTGGGTGACCTGGTCAACCGCGGACCCCGCTCTGTCGATGTCCTGCGGTTCGTCAAGGGACTTGGTGAGCGGGCCATCGCCGTGCTCGGCAACCAC
Source organism: Chromatiaceae bacterium (assembly GCA_016880695.1). GTDB lineage: Bacteria > Pseudomonadota > Gammaproteobacteria > Chromatiales > Chromatiaceae > JAEHCY01. The sequence continues at coordinate 948 of JAEHCY010000088.1, forward strand.
GATCTGCATCTCCTGGCGGTTGCCGCCGGTGTTGGCGCCCGCTCCGAGGATGAGAGCCTAGAGGGTATCCTCACCGCCCCCGACCGCGAAGAGATCCTGGAGTGGCTGCGCCATCGCCCCTTGATGCACCGCGACCAACGCCTGGGCTACAGCCTGCTGCATGCCGGTCTGCCGCCCCAATGGGACCTTCCAGCGGCGTTAGCGCACGCCGCCGAGGTCGAACGGATGCTGCGGGGCCCCCATTATGGGGCATTCCTCGGGGCGATGTATGGCAATAGCCCGATGCGCTGGTCCGACGATCTCCGCGGTATGGAGCGGCTTCGTTTCATCACCAACTGCTTCACCCGGCTACGCTACTGCGACGCCGAGGGAAACCTCGGCCTTGCCGAGAAGGGGGCACCCGGTTCCCAGAGCCCGGACTACCTGCCCTGGTTTGAGGTGCCTGGGCGCGCATCCGCCGGGGAACGCATCATCTTCGGCCACTGGTCCACCCTGGGGTATCTTCACACTGGCAACGTCTGGGCGCTTGATAGTGGTTGCCTCTGGGGCGGGGCGCTAACCGCGCTTCCCCTGAGACGCAAAGGGCCCGCTAGAGCGATCCAGCTTCCCTGCTCGGGCGTACTGGAACCGTAGCGTGATTGACGACAATGGCCAACCCATCGGCGCGATCGAGGGTTACAAAGGCATAGGAATGGGGATTTTCCTCATCTGCGATATGCTCTTCCCGCTCGATCTCGCGCCATTGCGCCCCGTTCCAAGCTGGAAACCAGGTGTCGCCATCGAAGGTGGCGTGGATCAGCGTCAGGTATAGACACTTGGCATAGCCCCACATTGCGCGGTAGAGTTCCCCACCCCCAATGACCAGGATCTCGGGTGCGTCGGCCGCGGCGCGAAGCGCAGACTCCGGTGAGAAAACGATCTCACAGCCGGGGGCGCGGTAGTCTGTATTGCGGGTGAGTAGGATGTGCCGACGCCGTGGCAACAACCCCGGTAGCGATTCCCAGGTCCGGCGCCCCATCAGGATGGGTTTGTCGAGGGTGAGCCGGCGGAAGCGCCGAAGGTCCGCGGGCAACCGCCAGGGCAAACGATTGCCGCAGCCGATCAAGCGGTTCTCGTCCATTGCCGCAACCAGCGATACCCTTGGGGAACCACTCAACATGCCGGCAGTTTACCTCAAGGTCATGGGCGGTGGCGGCGCAACCCGCATCCACCCCAGGCGCTCCTGACCGCCGGGGAAACGCAGGGGCACGCCAGCCTTCCGCAACCGTCAGTGGATGGGTACCTCCTCACAGAGGTCGGCCTCGGCTTCGATCATCATTTC